>JBDUAG010000237.1:0-6217 GCA_040004785.1 Burkholderiales bacterium
TGACCGTGGGTCGCCAGACGCCGGTGACGGTGCTGCCGCAGGGCATCGCCGACTATCCGATCGCCAAGGCGGCTCCGCCGCGACCCGACTAGACACAGCATGAAGATCGAAAACCGCCCATCCCCAGTGCCCCGTGCTTCGCGACGGCGAGCCCTTGCGGCCGCCTGCCTGGCTGCGCTGCTGCTCGCGGCCTGCGGCGGTGGTGGAGGCGACGATGCCGGCGTAGGCAGTGCCAGCGGTGGCACCGCCGGTGTTGGCGGCGCCGGCAGTGGTGGTACAGGCAGTGGTGGTACCGGCAGTACCGATACCGGCGGTGGTGGCGGCACCAGCCAGGAGGGACTGCCAACGTTCCGCTCGTCGCCTCAATCAGTCAGCATCATCGCGGGCCAGGACGCCGTTTTCCGCGTCGAGGCGGGAGGCACGGGCTTGCGCTTCGAATGGCAAGAACGGCGCGGCCAGGACGCCTGGGGACCCGCGGCAGGTCAAGAGTCGACGTTGGCGGAATCCAGCGAGCTGCGAGTCATGGGCAGTGCGTTGGGCCCCAGCGAGAGCTTCTACCGCGCGCTGGTCCGCAATGACGTTGGTGTCGTGACCAGCGCTGAAGCTCGGCTCTCTGCGGTCTGGGGCACGGTTTCAACGCTCGAACCCAACCCCTTCGATTTCAACGGCGGCGGGGGTGGCCCCGGGGCCGATTCCGGAGACGGCGGCTCGGCGGGCGGCGGCGACGGCGGTGGCGTTGGTGCCGGCGGCGGCCTCGGCAAGACATTGCAGGTGCAGATCGCGGTTGCCCGCACGAGCGACGGTGCCTCGCTCGGCAGCGCGCTTACCGGCTCGACGTCCGGACTCGTGCGGATCAAGGCCGCACCGGGCACGGCGCCGGCGCTGTTGACCTTGAGCGGTACCGACTTCGGAACCTATTTCGACGAAGGGCGCAGCGCACTGGTGCCGTACGGCCCGGACCAACCCCCGCTGCACTCGCTGGTGACGGCGTTCGACCAGCACCTCGGCGTGACCGCGCTGACCGAGGCTGCCTACCTTTACGCGATCAACCATTTCATCGCCGACCCGAACGCTATCCGCAGCGGAACCGCGCCGCTGCGGCGCAGCGCGACGGCCGAGGAGATCTCGCGATTGACGCCAGCGCAGATCGAGCAGGCGCAGGAGTCGATTCGTGCCGAGATCAACCGCGCGCTGCCGGAGCGCTATCAACTGATCTCGATCGCAACCCTGCCGACGCCGGTGGATGGCAGTTCGGCTCGCGGCACCCTCACGAACAACCGCTACGGCATCATCCAGGCGGTGACCGGCGGGCTTGCGCTCGTGGCCGGACGCTTTGACGCTTCGCTCGATCGACCGGCCCTGACCATCGCTGCGCAACTCGCCGATGACCTCACCGACGGCGTTGTCGACGGCAAGCGCCTGGACGGAGGCTCGGTCTTCGCGGGCACCCGCGCCGCGTACAACCCCGTCACTCTGGCGAGTGACCTCGTGGCTGCCGCCGATTCCCTCCTCGACCTGCTCGGCAGCCTGTTGCCGCTGCCGATCATCACCGCGCAACCGCTGTCGGTCGCGATCTCGGCCGGCAATCTCGCGACGCTGAGCGTGCAGGCCGCTGGCGACGGGTTGACCTATCAGTGGTTCGCCGGCGACGTGGAAGTCGCAGGAGCAAGCTCGCCGAATTTCAGCACGAGCAGTGGCGGAATCTTCCGAGTGGTGGTCAGCAATGTGACAGGCACGGTCACGAGTGCCTCGGCAACGGTCACCGTGAGTCCGAGCGTGGTCGCGCCGGTCATCACGAAACAACCGCAGTCATTGACACTCGCGCTCGGCGCCAACGCCACGTTCACCGTCAATGCCTCGGGCACCGACCTCGCATACCAGTGGTTCGACGGTACGGGCTTTCTCGCGAACGCGACAACGGCGATCCTGAAGACGCCTATCGCCGGGACTTACCACGTCGTGGTCAGTAACAGCGCCGGTTCCGTGCGAAGCAACGACGTCATCTTCATCGTGATCCCGCTCCAGCTGCCACTGACCACCACGCAACCGTCGCCGTAGATGCGCATGCCCAACCTGAAGGTTGGGCGCTTCGAAGCCGCGTGGCGGCGGGCGCAGACCGGATGACGCCCCGCCTCAATCAGACCTGCAGGCGGCGGCTTTCTCAGCCCGCCATTTTCTTGGCCTGCTCGGTCGCCACCTGGCGTTGTTGCCGGGCCTCTCGCTTGCTGGCCTTTGCGCGCTTCTGTTTCTCTCTGCGGGTGCCGCGGTCTCTGTCTGCGCTCATGGGAGTCTCGGGTTGATCGGGGCCTGAGTTTTACCACCAGCGGGCCCGTCAACCCCACTCGGCTTCGTGCTTCGGCACCAGCGGGTCCAGACGCTCATCGATCTGTCGTTGAATCGCCACGCGCCACGTGCAGCACGGCGTCGATGAAACTCTCTTGAAGTGCATCAACCGCGCGCCGCGGCGGCAACGGCGTTCACGTGGTCATCACGCAAGACCTTGCTCGGGTGCGATGCGGTGACGTGCCCCATGAAGGGCGGCATCACGTCGTAGCCCAGCAGCACCTGCAACCGCGGCGACATCGTGCGCACCAGCGCGGGCGGGATGCCGAGGTAGAAGTTCTCCTGGGTGCGCGCCCACGGCTCGCAATACTGGTTCGAGAACGCGAGGCGCGGCGCCGCGCTGCGGTTGGCGCCGCCGCGGTGCATCAGCGTGCCGTGGAAGAAGATGCAGGCGCCGGCCGGCACCGTCATCGGCACCAGCAGGCGCTCGATCGACGGCGGCATCGGCGCGTCGGCACCGTGGCCGTCATAGGTGCCGGCGATCTGCGCGTCGCTCCAGCGGTGGCTGCCGGGGACGACCTCGGTGCCGCCGTTGTCCGGCGCGAACGCATCGACGGCGACGATGGTGCTGAAACTGATCGAGGCTCGTGGCCGCGGCACCGGGTAGAACGAATCGTCGTGGTGGATCGGCTGGGGCGCTTCGCCGGGGTGGATGCAGATCGCCTGGCTCGCCGTCAGCAGGTAGCCCGGCGCGAGCAGCCGATCGAGCAGCGTGAGCACGCGCGCGTCCTCGGCGATGTCCTCGAAGCACCGACCGCGGCCGACCAGCGTGTAGACGCGCTCGGTCTTGAAGCCCTCGAAATTGTTGCGCCCGGCGTGCGTGCCCAGGTGCGGCGCGAGGCCGGCGCGCACGCGCGCGATGTCGTCGGCGCGCAGGAAATCGGGGATGACGGTAAAGCCCTGGCGATCGAGTTCATCGAGATGAAGATCGAGGTCGATGGCGCAGCGCATGGCCCAGGCTAGCCCGGTTCATGCGCGAGATCAAGACGGTCGAACGCCGAGCTGCGATGCAGCGGCCTCGGCCGGCAGGCGGTTCAGGCCTCCAGGTTCTGGCGCACGCGGCGCAGCAGATTCGCGAGCTGCGCGCGCTCGTCGGCGCTCAGCCCGGCCACGGCGCGCGCTTCGAGTTTGCGGCCCTGGAGCCGCAACGTGCGCAGCATCGCCTGGCCGGCGTCGGTGAGCCGCAGCCGCACGTTGCGGCGGTCGGCCTCGTCGGCTTCACCGCTCAGCAGCGCGCGCTCGCGCAGGCCCTTGATCAGGCGCGCGAGCTGCGCCTTGTCGCGGCCGCTGTGCTGAACCAGATCGCTCTGGGTCGCGCCGGCATGGCGCCCGAAGAACCCGAGCACCTTGCCTTCCATGTGCGTGATGTCGCGCTCAGCGTCGAAGATCGCGCGGTACTGCTGCGAGCGGAACTCGTGCATCACGGCATGCACGAGCTCGATCACCGCGTCGTCGCCGGCGATGTCCCTACTGTTGACAGTATCAACTGATTTTCGCATGATGGGTGACATTATCAACCATTAGCGAGCCGTCTTCCATGACCGAACCGATCCCCTTGAGCCGCGTTCAGCGCGTGCGCCACGAACTCAAGCGCCGCGAGCTGACGGTGGTGCGCGTCGCGCCCACGAGCCCGCACTTCCGCCGCATCACGTTCACGAGCGACTCGCTGGTGGACTTCATCAGCGCCTCGTTCGACGACCACCTGAAGCTGATCCTCGACACCGGCCGCGGCGAGCCCGCGATGCGCGACTACACGCCACGCCGCTTCGACACCGCCGCACGCGAACTCGACATCGAGTTCGCGCTGCACGGCGACGGGCCGGCCGCCAATTGGGCCGCTCAGGCCGCCCCCGGCCAGCGCGTGATGATCGGCGGCCCGCGCGGCTCGTTCATCGTGCCGACCGACTACGCCTGGCACCTGCTGATCGGTGACGACACCGCGCTGCCCGCGGTCGCGCGCCGCCTCGAAGAGCTGCCCGCCGGCACACGCGCGATCGTGCGCATGGTGGTCGCCGATACGAAGGATCGCCGGCTGCCGGCGAGCGCGGCCGCGGTCGAGGTGGAGTGGTTCGACTCGACCGACGCGTTGCTCGCGTCAATCCGTGCGCTCACGCTGCCCGCAGGCGAAGGCTATGCATGGTGTGCGGGTGAAGCCGCCGCCACCGCTGAGCTGCGCCGCGTGCTGGTCGACGAGAAAGGCCACAGTCGCCACGCGATCCGCGCCGCCGCCTACTGGAAGCGCGGCGCGATCGCGCATCACGAGAGCCTGGACGGCTGACGGCGCCGCGCCCGCACCGCGCCTGCCAGCTCGCGCAGCACCGGCACGGTCTGCACGAAGCCGATGCAGGCGTCGGTGATCGAGACGCCGCGCTTCAGCGCCACGCCAGGGACCAGATCCTGCCGGCCTTCTTCGAGGTGACTCTCGATCATGACGCCGACGATGCGCCGGTCGCCACCCGCGATCTGGCCGGCCACGTCCTGCGCGACCTCGATCTGCCGCAGGTACTTCTTGCTGCTGTTGCCGTGCGAGACATCGATCATCAGCTGCTCGCGCAAGCCCGCAGCGTGCAAGACGGCACAGCTGGACGCGACATGCGCCGCGTCGTAGTTCGGCGCCTTGCCGCCGCGCAGGATCAGGTGGCAATCGTCGTTGCCGCGGGTCTCGAAGATCGCTGCCATGCCCATCTTCGTCATGCCCATGAACGCATGCGGCGCGCGCGCAGCGAGGATCGCGTCGGCGGCGATGCGGATGCTGCCGTCGGTGCCGTTCTTGAATCCGACCGCGCAGCTCAGCCCCGAGGCCAGTTGACGGTGGCTCTGGCTCTCGGTCGTGCGCGCGCCGATCGCGCCCCAGCCGATCAGCTCGGCGATGTACTGCGGGCTCAGCAGGTCGAGAAACTCGGTGCCGGTCGGCAGGCCGAGCGCGGTGAGTTCGAGCAGCAGGCGGCGCGCACGCTCCAGCCCTTCGTTGATCGCGAACGTGCCGTCCAGGTGCGGGTCATTGATGTAGCCCTTCCAGCCGACGGTCGTGCGCGGCTTCTCGAAGTAGGCGCGCATCACGATCAGCAGATCGTCCTGCAGCTCGTCGGCGACCGCCTTCAGGCGCTGGCCGTAGTCGATCGCCTGCTCGTGGTCGTGGATCGAACACGGGCCGACGACGACGATCAACCGGTCGCCCCGCCCGTGCAGCACGTCGGCGATCGCCGCGCGGCTCTTCTCCACGAGCGTCAACGTGTCGTCGCGCACCGGCACGCGCTCCTGCAACAGCGCCGGCGTGATCAGCGGGCGCACGGCGCCGATGCGCACATCGTCGATGCGGGTCGTGTCGAGCGTGCTGTCGCGGGCGCCGATTTCGCGGTCGTGAGAGTGGTCGTCGGGTCTGCTCATCAGGGTACCTTCGTGCTTCGCACGCCGGTATTCGCCCTTGGGGCGGCCCGGCGGGCTCATGGGCGCGCAGCTTACCGCGACACGACGGCGATGCCGCGGAACTGGCCCGCGGTCAGTGCCGTCACCGGCTTCGGGTAGCGATCCGGCATGAAGCGGTGCAGCAGCTCGGCCTCGCGGGCGCGCGCCAGCGCGACGTTCGCGATCTTGACGTGGCCGTAGCCGCGCATGCTCATCGGCAGCGCCGCAATCTGGATCGCACTCGGCAGCCGATCGGCCGACAGGTTCGCCAGCAGCTCGTCGACGCGCTGCTCGAACTGCGTCACGAGATGGCGCTCCATGCGCCGCTCTTCGGTGTGGCCGAAGACGTCGAACGGGCCGCCGCGCAAGGCCTTGCCTTTCGCGAGCAGCTTCATGGCCGGCAGCATCCATGCGCCGAGCGCGATCTTCTTCGGCGGTTGGCCGTTCTTCGGCCGCGCGAGCAGCGGCG
>JBDUAG010000238.1:0-6190 GCA_040004785.1 Burkholderiales bacterium
GCGCAGGTCGTCGATGCGCTGGAAGTCGAAATCGCGCACGTTGCCGTTGTCGAAGCGCACCTGCACGCGATAGACCTCGTCATCGCGGCGGTTACGGCCTTCGATGGCGTTGCCGGCGACGGCACCGCCGACGATGCCCGCACCGGTCGCGAGCGCCTTGCCGCCGCCGCTACCGATCTGGTGACCGATCACGCCGCCGATCACCGCGCCCAGCACGGCACCTGCGCCGCTCGGGCGCTGCGCGATCTGGATGTAGCCGATGTGCTCGACGCGGCCGTACTCGGCGTAGACCGGCACTGGGCGGCTCACGGGTGCCGGCGCGGGCACGGGCTGGTACACGACGCGTTCTTCACGCGCCGGCGCAACGACGCAGCCGCCGACGACAGCCAGCGCGGTCACGCACAACACGGTGGACAGTGGTCGCACGAACATGATTCAACTCCTTCAATGACAGACGCGCACAAGGTGTGCGCGTGCGTTTACTCAGAACGATTGTTCAGTCGGCTGGACGCGATGGCCATCGGATCGATGGCCGTCAGCGCGTAGGCCGACGCCCACAACCCTCAGTTGCGACTCCATGCCGGGCCCGGCCGGCCGTCGCGCCGGTCGTCGCGGTCATGGTGATCGCGCCGATCATGGCCGTATTGCTGATGCCAGCCCGGCTGGTAGTAACGCGGATACGCCACCGGCACCGGCCGCACATAGACCCGTTGGCGCTGCTGGTAGTACACCGGCTCCGGCGCGTAGACCGGCTCCTGCGCATAGACCGGCACCTGTGAATACACCGGTGCCGGCGCATAGACGGGTGCGGGTTCGTAATAGCGCTGCGGCGCGGACACGATCACCGGCAGCGGGGGCAAGGGCGGGAGCGGGAGCACGAGGCGCGGCACCGGCAGGTTGATGCCGACCGACCACGACACATGGTCCCCGGCTTGCGCGCCGCCGGCGGCCAACAGGGTGGCGCTGGCGACCAGCGCGAGAACGACGGACTTGCTCATCTGCCTCTCCTACGTCAGGCCACGAAGGCGGGCCTGGGTGCTTCTACAACGTGCGGCACCCCCGCCCGCGTTGACCCCCGGAAGTAAAGAGAAGTTGCTGAGTGCGTCGATAGAATCGCTCGATGACCTCTGCCAACGACCCCGCCGCGAAGCCCGGCAGCAATTTCCTGCGCCAGATCATCGAGCGCGACCTGGCGGACGGTACCTATTCGCAGCGCCGCTTTGCCGGCTCGCCGGGCGATGCGGCCCACCACGCGACCGGGCCTCTCGATCCGGCGAAGATCCGCACCCGCTTTCCGCCCGAGCCGAACGGCTACCTGCACATCGGCCATGCCAAGAGCATCACGCTCAACTTCGGCCTCGCGGCCGAATACGGCGGTGTGTGTCACATGCGCTTCGACGACACCAACCCCGAAAAAGAGGAGCGGGAGTACGTCGACAGCATCCTCGACGCCGTCAAGTGGCTCGGCTTCGACTGGCACGCAGAAGTTGGTGGGAGGGAAGTGAGCCACCTCTACTACGCCAGCAATTACTTCGACTTCATGTACCGCGCCGCCGAGGCGTTGATCGAAGCAGGTCTCGCCTACGTGGATGAGCAGACCGCCGACGAGATGCGCCACAACCGCGGCGACTTCGGCCACGCCGGCACCGACAGCCCGTTTCGCACCCGCGCGCCGGCCGAGAACCTCGCGCGCTTTCGCAAGATGCGCGCCGGCGACCTGCCCGACGGCAGCGCCGTGCTGCGCGCCAAGCTCGACATGGCGAGCCCCAACATCAACTTGCGCGATCCGGCGCTCTACCGCATCAAGCACGCCGAGCACCACAACACCGGCAACAAGTGGTCCATCTACCCGATGTACGCGTTTGCGCACCCGATCGAGGACGCGCTCGAGGGCATCACCCACAGCATTTGCACGCTCGAATTCGAGGACCAGCGCCCGTGGTACGACTGGCTGCTCGACACGCTGTGCAAGCTCGGCCTGCTCGCGCAACCGCGGCCGCACCAGTATGAGTTCGCGCGCCTGAACGTGACCTACGTGATCACCAGCAAGCGCAAGCTGCGGCAGCTCGTCGACGAACACATCGTCGACGGCTGGGACGACCCGCGCATGCCGACGATCGTCGGCCTGCGCCGGCGCGGCTACACGCCCGAGGCGCTGCGCCTGATGTGCGAGCGTGCCGGCACCAGCAAGGCGGGCGGCTGGACCGACTACGCGAGCCTGGACATCGCATTGCGCGAAGACCTCGAAGGCAAGGCGCCGCGCGCGATGGCGGTGATCGACCCGGTGAAGCTGAAGCTGACGAACTGGGCCGAACTGTTCGGCGGCGCAGACCACCGCGAGCCGTGCGCAGCCCCGACCAACCCGCACCGCCCGGAACTTGCGCCGCGCGCGTTCAGCCTCGGCAACGAGGTCTGGATCGAGCGCGATGATTTCGCCGAGGTGCCGGCGAAAGGCTTCTTCCGGCTGTTTCCGGGCAACAAGGTCCGGTTGAAATACGGCATGGTCATCGAATGCACCGGCTGCGAGAAGGACGCGAGCAGCGCGATCACCGCGGTGACCGCGACCGTCGTCCCCGACACCAAGAGCGGCACGCCGGGCGCCGATGCGGTGAAGGTCAAGGGCACGATCACCTGGCTCGGCGTGCACGACGCACTGCCGGCCGAGCTGCGGCTCTACGACCGCCTGTTCACCGAAGCGCAGCCCGACGCTGGCGGCAAGGACTTCATCGCGAGCCTGAACCCGGCCAGCAAGAAAGTCGTGCACGGCTTCATCGAGCCGTCACTCGCGAACGCGCAGCCCGACGACAAGTTCCAGTTCGAGCGCCACGGCTACTTCGTCGCGGACCGGCACGACCACGTCGCCGGTCAACCCGTCATCAACCGGATCGCGAGCCTCAAGGACAGCTGGGGCAAATAGCGCCCGGCATTTGCGGTGCTACTTGCACAGGCCGAGGATTCGCTCCTGCTGTCGGCAACTCTTGGCCGGGGCAGGCGGCGGCCGTGACGGTGCGGCCACCCGCACGTTGGCACTGCAGTTGCGAATTTCGCGCGCCATCGGCTCGTAGTAGAGCCAACCCTGGCCCAGGGCCGGCAGCGCGAGTTCGACCTCGCGCCATTTCGGATGCCCCGACGTCTGCAGGGTGGCGAAGTTCTGACACAGCGAGCGGGCGAAGCTGCGCAGCTGAAATACCGTCGCGCCAAGCGCATAGTCATAGGTGACGAGGTAGGCCTTCACCGCCAGGCCGGGCACGTCCTCGGTCAACAGCTTCGGGTAGCTGGCGGCACGCACGGTGACCGGGAAGTAGGTCTTCAGCGCCGCCTCGCTCCCCGGCTTGCTCGGGTCGAACTTCAGCAGCTTGATCAACTGCCGCGCCTCCGGCGTCATGTCAGCGAGCAGCTTGAAGGGTTGCCCTGCGACCGCCACGACCACGTCGATGCTCTTGTCGCCGGTCAGCTTGATCAGCGCGTCCTCATTGGACAGGTAGCTTGCGTTTGCGTCCTCGATGGCAGTGTTGAACATCATCCGGTACAGCGTCGTCGCCGACATCGCTGTGCCGCTGAGCAGCGGACCGACGTTGATCTTGGCGGTCTTGATGTCCTGGATGAACTCCAGGTTCGAATCGGCGCGGACGATGAAATAGATCTCTTCGTTGTAGAGCGGCATCACCACGCGCAATGGGCGAATCAGCGCACCGGCCTCGCGGTTGCCGCCCTTGTCCTGGTCCAGAAAGGCTTGGTACACATCGGACTGAACCATCGCGAACTTCACCCCGGGTTCGTAGCGCAGCCGCTGGACGTTGTCCGCCGAACCCGCAGAAGGCAGGACGTCCAGATCGATGCGAGCGGCCGGCGCCACGAACTTGGCGATGTCGCGGCCGATCTGGATGTAGGTGCCACGTTCCGAGGCCGTCACGATCTTGTAGGAAGCCTGGGCGGGCGCGGGCGTCCGCGCCGCGAAACTGCCCGCGGACACGGTGGCGAGCACAAACGCGGCAAACAGGCTTCGAAGCATGGTCAGTCCTTGGGTCAATTGGATGGCGGCTAGCACAGGCCGAGCGCCGCGACCGTCGGCGTGCACGGCCCGATCGGGGCGGCCGGCCGGGTCGGTTGTCCTGGCGCCGGCTGTGCGTACCCGATCGGCTCTTGCGGCGCGGTGCGTGCCTTGCCACGTTGGGTGAGCGTCATCTTCGGCTGGCGCGACGGGTTCGGTGGAGGCTCGGCCGCATAGACCGAGACGGGGTTGCCGGCATGCGGCGCGGCGACGGTCGGCGCGGCGACAGTCGGCGCGGCGCCAGCGCCGATGGTGTCATGGGGTCGGAGGGGTTCGGACACGGCGGGCGCCGGGGCATCCGGCATCGGCGCGATCGGCTGGGTGCGCAACACCGCGGCGGACGTCGCGACCGACTCCTGCGCATCGCGCGCTACGCCGGCAACAATCAGCCATGCGCCGCCGGCCACCAGCACGAGCAGGCCCGCGATCAGCGCTGGCACCTGCCAGCCGCGCCGGGGTGCTGGCGGCGTCGCCATGAAATGCTCGGACCCAGGGTATTGCGACGCCATCTCCGCGTCGTCCACGGACAGGTTCAGGACGGGTACGGCCCAGCGATCGCGCGCGGATTCCCGATCCTCTCTAGGCGCCCGCGCAGAGGGAATCGTCGCCTCGTTTCCAGTGCGCGCAGCCGCGGAATCGGATGCGGTGGCGGGCCGGAACATGGCGGGTGGCGCGGCTTCCTCGGCCTTCGCTGACGTCGGCTCGGCACCGGAAGCGAGAGGTTCGGCGGCAACGATCCGCAACGACGCCTCGCAGCTCCAGCAGGTCGACGCCGATTGCCCGTTCAACGCGCCGCAGTGCCAACAGTGCCCCAGGTGCCCGGTGGGCTCGGGCGCAATGATCGGCTCGGGGCGCGTGGGCTCCGCGCGAGGCCTCGGTTCAATCGGCACAGATCTCAGGACCGGACGCATGGCACCAAATCCTCAGTGAAACTGGTTTTCCGCCGGGCTCGGGCCCGCGGGTGCAAGTTACTCCGTTTGCGCAGGTTCATCACCCCCTAAAAGCAGGGGTGCCGCGGAATGAGCGCCCGCGCCGAACCATCGCGCACCGGCCTCGAATACGGCAGTCCTCGATCTCCAGCTAAACCCTGATTGATTTAATTATTGATGTCTTTAAATTCATCACATCACACACACCAGCTCATGTCCACCGTTCCCACCATCGCCGACATCGCCCGCCTCGCGGGCGTCGGCACCGCCACGGTCGATCGGGTGCTGAACCGGCGCCCCGGCGTGAATGCCGAAACCGTGCAACGGGTGATGCAGGTGGTCACCGATCTGGGCGCGCCGCAGCAGCCGGGTCGGCCGCGGCGCGGCGAGAACTTCCGCTTCGCGTTCGTGCTGCCGGCTGACGACTCGCCGTTCCTGAACCTCGTCGATCGGCAGATCGCCCAGGCCGCGGGCGACTTCCGGCATGCGCACATCACCGAGGTCACGCACCGCATCGACGCCGCGGATCCGGCCGCTTTCGCCGCCGAACTCGCGCAGGTCGGCGAGTGCGAAGGCATCGCGCTGCTCGCGCCCGACCTGCCGCCAATCAAGCTCGCGATCAACGCGCTGGTGCGCGCCGGCGTGCACGTGGTAACGCTGTTCTCCGACGTCGCCGGCTCGATGCGCGAGACCTGCATCGGTGCCGACAACCGCGCTGCAGGCCGCACAGCCGGGCTGCTTCTGGCACGCATGGCGAATGCGGCGGGGCGCGACACGCTGCTGCTGTCGTCGCAGGCGACGCGGCTGTCGGCCGAGATCGAGCGGCGCATCGGCTTCGCGCAGGTGCTCGAAGAGCGCTTCCCGCAGCTGCGCCTGCTGCGCACACCCGACCTGCCGGCCGACGACGACGGCGCCTGCGAGGCGCTGCAACACAGCCTGGCCGGCGACATCGATGCGGCGCGCGTCGCCGGCATCTACAACGTCGGCTCGGGCAGCGCCGGGGTGGTGCGGGCACTGGCCGGCGCCGGCCTCGCTGCGAAGGCGGGCGTCGTCGCCCACGACTTCACCGAGGAGCACAGCGCGCTGCTCGGCACGAACGGTTTGTCGTACGTCCTGCACCAGGACATCCATTACTGCGTGTTGACAGCAGCGCGGGTGCTGCGCGCGCTGTGCGAGAACGTTCGCGGAGCACTCAACGTGGTGCAGCCGC
>JBDUAG010000239.1:0-6182 GCA_040004785.1 Burkholderiales bacterium
GCCAGCGCCGGGCCGCTCCCAAGCGGCCTGCGCACCCTCACGGGGGTGGCTGCGGTGCGCCGCAGCCGGGGGGCCTTAAGCGGCCTGGTCGAGGTTGTCGCCGAGTTGCGGCGCGCTGGGGAAGGCCGGCTTTTGCCGGGCCGTCGGCTCGAGCTGGGCCGACAAGCGGCTCAGCCACGGGAAACGCGGCGGCGTGGGTGTCTGCAGGCCGTCGTCGTGCGTGGTCGTCAAGCCGCTTTCGCTGGCGGCCGTGATCGCGCTGGCGACGTTCGTGCCCGGTGCCGGGGTGTCCGGACTTCGGGCCGAGATACGTCCCGCGCCAGTGACGCTGATGCTCATGGTGCGCTCCTTGCTGAGGGCCACAAGGCCCCGTCAGACACCTATCGGCGGCATGCGCCAGAACTTGAGCGCGGTCGTGTGGAAATCTGCGACAAAGTGCGCAATCAGAGGCCTCTCAGCCGAGCGACAGCAGCTTGCCGCGCTTCTGCGTCTGGTCGATGAAGCGCTGCAGCGAGCGCAGCGCGTTGGCGTCGGCGCGGACGAACTCGCAGCCCAGCCGCACCCCCTGCGATTCCGCGTTCAGCGACGTCACGTGCTGGAGCCGCAGGTTCACGAGGAAGCGGGTGTCCGCGTCGAGGTCGATCTGCACCTGGTTCATCACGCCGCCGGGCTGCATCGGCGGCACATCGTCGGGCAGGAACAGGGCGCAGCCGCCGATGCTCACGTCGAGCACGCGCAGTGCGAGCTGCATCTCGGCGATATCGGTGTGGCGCAGCCGCGCCACCGGCGAGCTGCGGTGCGCCGGCCGCACGCGGTAGGTGCTGCGGCGCTGGAACCGGAACACCTCGCTCGGAACGCTGCAGCTCAGCACGCTGGCCTGCGCACCGCGCACCAGCACGACGTTGTGCAGGTCGAACTGAAGCTTGACGTTGTCGAGGTAGCCGACGACGACGACCTCCTGGTACTCCAGCAGCGCAGACAGGGCCGGGTCCGTGGCGTCGACGCTGATGGCGAGGGTGCCGCGCTCGGTGTCCATCGCCCAGACCGTGCCGCGGACGACACTGCCATCGCGCGCGTTCAGGGCGAGCTGCACATTGCCGTCGTACAACTGCCTGAGCACCGCCACGATCTCGCGTGGCGTGCCGAGGCGGAATTCATCCAGACCGCCGGGCGTAGCGCCCAGCGCGTCCAACGACATCGGCATCGTCTCCATGGCGGGCCTGCGCGGATCAGTGGAGGGTCTTGGGACGCGCGGCGAGCAGGTCGTTGAGGTCGTCGAGCCAGGGTTCGGCGAGCTGGCGGATCTCGGCGTCATTGATGAGAATGCGCTGCATGATGCGGGCCTTGAACTGCGCCTCGTCCTCGCCCAGCGGCTTTTCGGCCGCCTGGTGCTTGAGCTGCGAGATCAGCAGCGCACAGGCGCCTTCGAGCTTCAGCACATGATCCCAGTTGCCCTGGCGCGCGGCCTCGAGCATGTCCTGGCTGGCCTTCTCGATGGCCTGGTAGTAGTGCAAGAGTGCGGTGGTCATGGCGTCTCTCGAATCGAAGCTGTGGACGGTGTGCATGGTCGGGCAGGTCATCAGGCGCCGACCTGGTCGGCGATCCCGGCCCACGCACTGCGCAGGGGTTCGATCAGGCGGACGCATTCCTCGAGCGCCGCTTCGTCGTTGTTCAGGTTGGCTTGCGTCAGCCGCACGGTGATGTAGCTGTACAGCGCGCCCAGGTCGGAGGCCAGGGTCCCGCCATCCTGCTCGTTCAGCGCCGCGGACAGGCCTTCGTCGACGATCCGCAAGGCGCGACCGATGGCGTTGACTTTGGCCGGGATGTTGCCGCTGCGCATCGCGCCCCGGGCTTCGGCCAGTGCTCCGGCCAGGCCGTCGAACAGCATGCCGATCAGGCCGTGCGGCGAAGCGTTGTCGACACCCGTTGCCGCATGCACCTGCCGATAGGCGCCGGCCTGGCGTTGCGATAGGTTGGAGCGAGTGGCGGATGCGAACATGGCGAATGCGCTTTCTGTGTGGGCTGGATGCTTTGGTTATCGGCGCGGCATCCGGCAGTCTTTAGGCGCGCGCGGGGCGTCCGGCAGGCGCTTTTCCAGCGATGGGTCAGCTGGTGTTCTTGTTCCAGTTGGCGATCTGCTGCGTGATGTAGGTGCTCAGCGTGTTGATGCCCGCCATCTTGGTGTCCAGCGCGGAATACTGAGCCACCAGCCGCGCCTTGGTGGCGTCGAGGCGGTTGTTCAGCGAAGCCTGATCCTTCTGGTTGTTCGTGAGCTTGGTGTTCAGACCGATGATGCGCGAGGTCAGCAGTCCGTCGGTGCCGAGCACCGCATTGCCGAGCGTGCGCAGACGGTTCGCGATGCCGCTGTTGCCCGGCGTGGTCAGGTCGACATTGGTGAACAGCTTCTTCAGTTCGGCCGGGTTGCTGCCCATCGCACTGGTCAGTTTCGTGTTGTTGAGCTTCAGCGTGCCGTCGGTCTGTACCTCCAGGCCCACCTGCGACAGCGTCGTGAATACGGTCGAGGCTCCCGACGGCGAGGTGACGAGGTTGCGAAGCTGGCGCTGCAGCGAGACAGCCGCGCTGTCCGCCTGCAGGGGGCCGGCGACCTTGGTACTGCTGTCGTACTTCAGATCCGTGCTGAGCAGCGACGACAGGCTGTTGTAGGCGTCGATGAAGCTCTGAACCGTCTTGGTGATGCCGTCGGTGTCCTGGGCGACCGTGACCTGCACCGGCGTCGTCGTGACCTTCGTGAGGTTGATCGTGAGACCGTCGAAGACGTTGCTCAGGTTGTTGCTCTGCGAGGTGATGGCCAGGCCGTTGACGGTGGCGCTGGCGTTGGCAGCGGCTTGCGTCCGCGTCGTCGCCGTCGTGCCGCCCGCGGGATCGAAGGCCAGTGCCGACAGGCCGGCCGCGTCCGTGTTGTTGCCGTCGCTGTCGGCCGCCGTGACCCGGAACGTGTTGTCGGTTCCGGTCGCGCTCGAGCTGTACACCAGGCGTGAACCGGTCGCGTCGTTGACGACCGACGCGGTGACACCTGCGCCTGCCGCATTGATCTTGGATGCGAGCGTGGCGAGCGTGTCGGTCGCGGTCACCGCGATGTCCACCCCCGTGCTGCCGGTCTTCGCGGTGAACGCCGTCTGCCCGGCGTTCCAGGTGCCGGTGTCGATGTGCAGCGTGCCTGAGCCGACCAGCACGCCACTGGACGCGAACGTGCCGCTGACCGTGGACAGCGCCGCCGCCAATGTCTGCACCTGGATGGCATAGTTGCCGGGCGCGGCGTTGCTCGTCGTCGACACGGTCACGGCGCTGGTGTCGGCCGACGTGGCCGTCGTCGCGTTCCAGGTGCTGGGCAGCGCCAGCTTCCCCGCCGCATCGCGGAAGGCCGCCATCGCCGACTTCACCTCGCCAAAGGCCGAGATCGTCGTCTGAATCGACGTCTCCCTGGTCTGCAGGTCCGTCAGCGGTGCCTGCTCGACCTTCATCAGCCCGGCGATGATCGTGTTGACATCCAGGCCGCTGCCGATGCCGGCGGAGCTGACCGACCCGGAGCCGCTGATCGAGGTGGTTGTGGTCATCTGCGTCTACCTTGTCGAGGCGGCGGCACCAGCGATGGCTGCTGCCGGGCCGCCCAAAAATGAAAACGGGACACCCGGGCGGGGGCCCGAACATCCCGTCTTCGGCGTTCTGGCGCCGAACTTGAGCGATTCGTCGCCGGTGCCTGCTTGGTCAACCCTGGAGCAGCTTGAGCACCTGTTGCGGGATCTGATTGGCTTGCGCCACCATGGCGGTGCCAGCCTGCTGCAGGATCTGCGCTCGCGACATGGTCGCGGTTTCCGCCGCGAAGTCCGCGTCCATGATCCGGCTGCGCGCCGCGGACTGGTTCTCGACCGAGCTCTGCAGATTGGTGATCACCGCGCTGAAGCGGTTCTGCGTCGCGCCGAAGATCGCGCGCTTGCTGTTCACGTCGTTGAGGGCGGCGTCGATGTTGTTAACCACCGTGTCCAGCGTGGCGGCATTCGTGGTGCTGTCGATGACGGCGCCGGTGACGGCGGTGATCGACGGATCGGTCGTCATGTTGGTCGTCGTGATCGAGATCGAGTCGTTCGCCGTGGTGTTGGCACCGACCTGGAAGGTCAATGAACCGGCCGAACCGCCGAGGATCGCCGCACCGTTGAAGGTGGTGCCACCGAGCACGCGGCCGATTTCGGCGCCGAGCTGCTGGAACTCCTGATTCAACGAGTCCTTGTCGGAGCCGCTGTTGGTGGAGTTCAGGGCCTGCACGGCGAGTTCACGCATGCGCTGCAGCGAATCGCCGACCGACGCCAGGGCGCCGTCGGCGGTCTGGGCCAGCGAGATGCCGTCGTTGGCATTGCGGACCGCGACGTTCATGCCGCGGACCTGCGAGTTCATGCGTTCCGCGATCGCCAGACCGGCGGCATCGTCCTTTGCCGAGTTGACGCGCAGGCCGGATGACAGCCGTTGCATCGAGGTCGACAGCGCAGATTGCGACATGTTCAGGTTGCGCTGCGCGTTCATCGAAATCAGGTTCGTGTTGATCGTCATCGGCATGGTGTGCACTCCTCAAGAATCAATGACTCCCGGCGAAGGCGCCGGCTCCGAATCACAAGCCCCACGGTAGGGATGTGCTGGCTTGAATTGTTCCGAAGCACGGCGAATGGCAAACGGCCGAAAAGAGTGGACATTGCAGCGCTGTTCGATGCCGCCAACGAAACAAGGCCCCGACCGGCGAACCGGCGGGGCCTTGGCGAGACGGGCGCGCCACGCGAACGTGGCGAGCGCTGCGACGTTTACTGCAGGAGCTTGAGCACGCTCTGCGGCAGCTGGTTGGCCTGTGCCACCATCGCCGTGCCGGCCTGCTGCAGGATCTGCGAACGCGACATGTTGGCCGTTTCCGATGCGAAGTCGGCGTCCGTGATGCGGCTCGCGGCGGCCGACTGGTTCTCGACCGAGCTTTGCAGGTTGGACACCACCGCGTTGAAGCGGTTTTGCGAGGCACCGAAGACAGCGCGCTTGCCGTTGACGTCGTTGATCGCAGCGTCGATGTTGTTGACCACCGTGTTCAGCGTGGCGGTGCTCGTGGTGCTGTCGATGACGGCGCCGGTGACGGCGGTGATCGACGCATCGGTCGTCATGTTGGTCGTCGTGATCGTGATCGAGTCGTTCGCCGTGGTGTTGGCACCGACCTGGAAGGTCAGCGCGCCGGCCGAGCCACCGAGGATCGCTGCGCCGTTGAACGAGGTGCCTGCCAGCACGCGGCCGATTTCAGAGCCGAGTTGCTGGAACTCCTGGTTCAGCGAGTCCTTGTCGGAGCCGCTGTTGGTGGAGTTCAGGGCCTGCACGGCGAGTTCACGCATGCGCTGCAGCGAATCGCCGACCGACGCCAGGGCGCCGTCGGCGGTCTGGGCCAGCGAGATGCCGTCGTTGGCATTGCGGACCGCGACGTTCATGCCGCGGACCTGCGAGTTCATGCGTTCCGCGATCGCCAGACCGGCGGCATCGTCCTTTGCCGAGTTGACGCGCAGGCCGGATGACAGCCGTTGCATCGAGGTCGACAGCGCAGATTGCGACATGTTCAGGTTGCGCTGCGCGTTCATCGAAATCAGGTTCGTGTTGATCGTCATCGGCATGGTGTGCACTCCTCAAGAATCAATGACTCCCGGCGAAGGCGCCGGCTCCGAATCACAAGCCCCACGGTAGGGATGTGCTGGCTTGAATTGTTCCGAAGCACGGCGAATGGCAAACGGCCGAAAAGAGTGGACATTGCAGCGCTGTTCGATGCCGCCAACGAAACAAGGCCCCGACCGGCGAACCGGCGGGGCCTTGGCGAGACGGGCGCGCCACGCGAACGTGGCGAGCGCTGCGACGTTTACTGCAGGAGCTTGAGCACGCTCTGCGGCAGCTGGTTGGCCTGGGCCACCATCGCCGTGCCGGCCTGCTGCAGGATCTGCGCCCGCGACAGGTTCGCGGTCTCGGCGGCGAAGTCGGCGTCCATGATCCGGCCGCGCGCCGCCGACTGGTTCTCGCCGGTGATCGAGAGGTTGGAGATGGCGAAGCCGAAGCGGCTGAGCGCGGCGCCGTAGGTCGCCCGATTGGTGGTGATCGTGTCGAGCCGGGTATCGATCGCCGCCAGCGCCGTCGAGGCATTGCCCGCGGTCAGCAGG
>JBDUAG010000240.1:0-6173 GCA_040004785.1 Burkholderiales bacterium
GCTTGGTGTGGTCGGCCTCGCCGACGCTGACGCCGCCCGAGGTGATCACCGCATCGGCATCGAGCGCGGCACTCGCGAACGCGGCGCGCAGCGCGTCGGGCTCGTCCTTCACCACGCCCATGTCGATCAGCTCGACCACGCCCAGGCGCTGCAGCATCGCCCACAGCGTGTAGCGGTTGCTGTCGTAGACGCAGCCGGCGTCCAGCGGCTCGCCGATCGAGCGCAGTTCGTCGCCGGTCGAGAAGAACGCGACGCGCAGGCGCCGCCGCACCAGCACCTCGGCCTGACCGAGCGACGCGAGCATGCCGATGTCGGCCGGGCGCAGTACGCGGCCTGCCGTCAAGGCGATTTCGCCGCGGCTGAGGTCTTCACCGGCGAGGCGGCGGTTGTCGCCGGTGCGCACCACGCCGGCGGGGATGTGGACGTGGTCGCCGTCGAGCGTGACGAACTCCTGCGGCACGACCGTGTCGAGCCCGACCGGCATCACCGCGCCAGTCATGATGCGCACGCACTCACCGGCGCCCGCGCTCGCAATGTCGGCCTGGCCGGCGAAGCCGGCGCCGGCGACACGCAGCGCCGTGGTCGCCTCAGGTGCGAGCTCGGCGCCGCGCAGCGCGTAGCCGTCCATCGCCGAGTTGTCTTGCGCCGGCACATCGATGGTGGAGGTGACGTGGTGCGCGAGCACGCGGCCGAGCGCACTGCGCAGCGCGAGTTTCTCGACCGCCTGCACCTTGGGCACGAGGCGCGCGATGAACTCCTGCGCCTGTGCGACCGGCAGTGCGTTCGGGTCGTAGCCGCTGACGCAGGAGGCGATCTCTTGAAGGGACTGGGGGCTGGTCATGGTGTCTGCAGCTGTCGCAATTCGTCCGGCGTGTTCGCGTTCGCAAACGCCTGCGCATCCTCGAACGGCACCTCGACGCAGCGGTGCTGCGCCGTCCACTTGTCGATCTTGCGCTGGCCGGCTTGCGTGAAGCGCACCAGGCTTTCGATCAGGCCCGCCTTCATCAGGCAGAACACCGGCTGCACCTGCATCACGCCGTCCTCGATCGTTGCCGCCATCGCCACATCGGCCTCGTTCGCCTCCAGCGCCTGCGCCAGGCGCGCGACGAGGTCAAGCGGGAACAGCGGCGAATCGCAGGGCACGGTCACGAGGTAGGGCGTCTCGCAGTGCTCCAGGCCGGTGAGGAAGCCGGCGAGCGGGCCGGCGTAGTCGGCGAGCGAGTCAGGCCACACCGGAACGCCCATCGATTCGTAGGCGCCGAGGTTGCGGTTGGCGTTGATCATGACCTCGCCGACCTGCGGGCCGAGCCGAATCAGCGCGTGCGTCGCCAGCGGCACGCCCTGGTGGTTCTGCAGGCCCTTGTCGACGCCGCCCATCCGGCTGCCGCGGCCGCCGGCGAGGATCAGGCCGGTGATGTCTTGCTTGTCGATCATGCGAAGGAGTGTATTTCGGCCCGCATGACCCTCGTCACTTCTGAGTGGCGTTCGGAAAGAACAGCTGCTCGCCCCCGATCTGGTAGGCCGCGATCGTTGCCTGGCCCTCGGTGGAGACGACCCAATCGGAGAACGCCTGCGCCAACTCGGTCTTGGTCTGCGGGTGCTTGGCCGGGTTGACGACGATCACGCCATACTGGTTGAACAGGCGCTTGTCGCCCTCGACCAGCACCTTCAGGTCGCCACGGTTCTTGAAGGACAGCCAGGTGCCCCGATCGGCCAGCACATAGGCGTTGGCACTCGAGGCGATGTTCAGCGCCGGGCCCATGCCGCAACCGCAGGCGCGATAGTCGAAGGTCTTGCCGGCGCCCTTGACGGTCGGGTCGTCGATGCCGGCGGTCTTGAAGTAGCGCAGCTCGGCCGCGTGCGTGCCGCTCTTGTCGGCGCGCGACACGAACGCGGTGTTCGAGGCGGCCAGTTTGGTGAGCGCCGCGACGATGTCGTTGCCCTTCACGCCGGCCGGGTCGGCAGCCGGGCCGATCAGCACGAAATCGTTGTACATCACCGGGCGGCGCGCCAGGCCGAAGCCCTCGGCGACGAACTTTTCCTCGGCCGGCTGGTCGTGCACGAACAGGATGTCGGCGTCACCGCGGCGGCCCATGTCGAGCGCCTGGCCGGTGCCTTGCGCGACCACGCGCACGTCGATGTTCTTCGCCTTCTTGAAGGCCGGCAGCAGGTGCGCGAACAGCCCCGACTGCTCGGTGCTGGTGGTCGAGGCCATCACGATGAACTTGTCCTGCGCGGCGGCCGGCAGGCTAGCTGCGAGCCCGGCGAAGAGGGCGCAAAGCACCAGACGGCGCGTGGTGGCGAGGGTCATGCCATGTCCCATTTGAGTTCTCCTTTCAGAAACAGATCGGTGCGGCCGTCGGTGTGGTCGCCGAAGAAGCGCGCGGTGGGCAGATCGGCGCGGATGCGGCCGTGGTCGAGGTGGACGATGCGGGTCGCCAGCCGCTTGGCCTGGCCGAGGTTGTGGGTGCTCATCACGAGCGTCATGCCGTCGGCCTTGAACGCGGCGAGCATGGCTTCGATCTCCTTCTTCGCCGACGGGTCGAGGTTGGCGGTCGGCTCGTCGAGGAAGAGCAGCGTCGGGCGCGTGGCCCAGGCGCGCGCCAGTGCGAGGCGCTGCTGCTGGCCGCCCGACAACGCGCGCGCCGGGCGATCGCGCAGCTCGATCAGGCCCGCGCGCTCCAGCGCCTGGGCCGCGCGTTGCGCGCGTTCGGGGGCCGGGACGCCCGCGAGCCAGAGGGCCAGGCGAAGGTTGTTGGCGACCGAAAGCCGCAGCATGAACGGGCGCTGGAACACCATCACCTGCGCGCACGCGGCAGCGGCCACGTCACGCGTGCCCGAGTGCGGCACGAGGCCGTGCAGCGCCTGCAGCAGCGAGGTCTTGCCGGAGCCGTTCGAGCCGATCAGCGCGATGAAGTCGCCGCGGTTCACGCGCAGGCTCACGTCGCGCAGGGCGGTGACGGTGCCGTAGCGCACGCTCACGTAGGCCAGGCTCACCATCGCGCCGGCCGTGCTCATCGCGCCACCGCCAGGCCGTGGCTCTGCACCCGCTGCGCGGTCGTGATCGCGGCGTTGACGAGGCCGACGATCGCGAGCAGCACCAGCCCGAGCGCGAGCGCGAGCGGCAGGTCGCCCTTGCTGGTTTCGAGCGCGATCGTGGTTGTGATGACGCGGGTGAAGCCGTCGATGTTGCCGCCGACGATCATCACCGCGCCGACCTCCGACACGGCGCGCCCGAACGCCGTGAGGCCGATCGTGGCGACGGCCCAGCGCTCGTGCAGCAGCATCAGCACCGCGGCGATGAAGGGCCGCGCGCCCATCGAGCGCAACTGGTCGCCGCCGTCGCGCAGGCTGTCGGCCACCAGCTGGCGCGACAGCGCCGCGACCACCGGCAGCACGAGGATGGTCTGCGCGATGACCATCGCGGTCGGCGTGAACAGGATGCCCCAGCCGCCGAGCGGGCCGCTGCGCGAGAGCAGCAGGTACACGACCAGCCCGACGACCACCGAGGGCAGCGCCAGCAAGGTGTTCAGCAGCGCCAGCAGCACGCGCCGGCCGGGGAAGCGCGTGACCGCGAGCCAGGCCCCGCCTGCCAGACCGAAGCCGGCCGCCATCAGGCACGCGCTCGCGCTGACCGCCAGCGAGAGCTGCACGGTGCGGATCAACACGGGGTCGGCTTGCAGCACCAGCGCGACGGCGGTGCGGAAACTCTCGGCGAAAGCGCTCAACTCGGATCTCTCATACTTGAGCGATTTTCAACGGCGCGCCACATCGAGCGCGATATGAACTCCCATGCATAGGGTGCAACTGTCTTACACGCTGGCGGACGAGCGGCATGCCGAGCGCGCATTGCACCACCCGCTGCTCGCGATGCTGGCCGCTGTGCACACCACCGGCTCGATTTCGGCGGCAGCGCGCCAGCTGGACCTGTCGTACCGCCATGTGTGGGGCGAGCTCAAGCGCTGGGAGGCCGAGCTCGGCCAGCCGCTCGTGTTGTGGGCCAAGGGCCAGCCGGCGCTGCTTGCGCCATTCGGCGAGAAGCTGCTGTGGTCGGAGCGCCGCGCGCTGGCGCGGCTGGCGCCGCAGATCGAGGCCTTGCGCAACGAACTCGAGCGCGCGTTCGCGCTCGCCTTCGACGACAGCGCCGGCGTGATCACGCTGTTCGCGAGCCACGACGAAGCGCTGCCGCGATTGCGCGAATGGGTGGGCCCGCGCCAGCAGCTGCACCTGGATATCGAGTTCACCGGCAGCGTCGATGCGTTGGCGGCGCTCAACGACGGGCGCTGCCTGCTGGCCGGCTTCCACGCGCTCACCGCGGCGCCACTGCGTTCGCCGACCGCGCGCACCTACCGCGGCATGCTCAAGCCTGGCCGCCACAAGCTGATCGGCTTCGCGCGGCGCACGCAGGGCCTGATCGTCGCGCCCGGCAACCCGCTGGCGATCGCGTCGCTGCACGACCTGACGCGGCCGGGCCTGCGTTTCGTCAACGGCCCGCGCGGCACCGGCACGCGCGTGGTGCTGGAAGAGCTGCTGGCCGGTGCGCGCATCGCCACAGCGGAGGTGCAGGGCTTCGATCGCAGCGAGCGCTCGCACCAGGCGGCGGCCGAGGCGGTGGCGAGCGGCACGGCCGACGCGGCGTTCGGCATCCTGCCGGCCGCGCAGGCCAAGGGCCTGCATTTCGTGCCGCTGGCGGAGGAGCGCTATTTCCTCGTCACGTTGGCGGCGCACCTGAAGCACCGGGACGTCCTCGGTCTGCTCGAGGCCCTGCAGTCGCCGGACTGGCGCGCCGTGCTCGACACAATTCCGGGGCACGCGGCCGAGCGCTGCGGCGAGGTGCTGGCACTGAGCAAGGTGCTGCCTTGGTGGAACTACCGCAAGCCCAAGGCGGCCTGACGCTCACATCGGGCGCGCCAGCGGCAGGTTCAGCAGCAGGTTCTGCGGTTTGAGGCGCAGCGTGCCCTCGGCCGTCATCGCCAGGCCGAGGTAGACCGGCTTGCCGGCCACATCGGCGCGCATCTCCGCCGGGTTCGCGAAGTCGAGCCGGAACAGGCTGACGAGGCGCTGCAGTCGCGCGTCGTCGACAGGCCTCTCCTCGTACAGGTCGTTGAGCAGCGCCATCGATTCGACATCGAGCCCGACATGCCAGCGCCACGCCGCATCGTCGATCTTCTGCAGTGGCGTGATCGTGACCGCCACGCCAAGCAGATGCTGCAGCCAGCGTTCGAGCACGCGGGCCAGCGCTTTCAGCCCCGAGTGCGCGCGCGTCATCGTGAAGCTCAGGCCGTGACCGATGTCGCTGGTGATCTCGTGCGTCAGGTCGAGCAGGAAGCGGTGGCGCCCGATCTCGGCCCGGTAGTCGGCGGCGTTGTCGGGGCTGAGCACCGCCATGGTCGTCGCGGGCATCGGTGCGTTGGCCTGCAGCAGCAGGCGGCCGATGTCGCCCAGGCCGGCGGTGGCGTGTAGAAGATCCATCGTGTTGCGGTCGGCGGCGAGCATGCGGCCGTCGGTGAGGGACACGCGTTGCGGGCGGAACAGCAGCTCCGCAGCGCGCGCCTCGAACGCATCGGCGCCGTCGCCGAGCACGTGCTGCACGATGGCTTGCACGACACCGTCGATGAACGCCGGCGGCACGCTGATCGCGCCGCCGCGCATCTGCCCGAGGTACCAGTTCTCGAGCGTGCCTGCCGCCACCAGCGCGTCGCGGAAGGCAAGGAAGGTCGCGTGGTTCGATCGTGCATCGGCGTCCTGCACGGCGGCGAGTTCGGCGGCGCTCACGGCGCGCTGCGGCGCGGCGACGAGGGCGCTGTGCAGCGCGACCTCGGCCGCGCAAGACTCTGCCACCAACGACAGCTCGGGCCGGCCCAGTATCGAACGCAACCAGTCGTCGCGCGGCGCAAGCCAGCCGGCGGATGTCGATCGAGCGGAGGTATCGGAGTGCATGCGAGCGGCCATTATCGGAGCCGCGCCTACACTCCCGGCCATGAAAGTCATCGGATTTCGCGGTTACTCCGGCTCGGGCAAGACCACGCTGGTCGAGCAGCTCGTGGTGCGCCTGAAGAGCGCTGGCCAGCGCGTCTCGGTCGTCAAGCACGCGCACCATGCGTTCGACATCGACCAGGAAGGCAAGGACTCGTGGCGGCACCGCCAGGCGGGCGCGTTCGAGGTCGTGATCG
>JBDUAG010000241.1:0-6161 GCA_040004785.1 Burkholderiales bacterium
CTCGCCTACGGCAACTGCGTCGTCTTCAAGCCGGCCGAGCTGGTGCCCGGCTGCGGCTGGACGCTGGCCGACATCCTGCACCGCTGCGGCGTGCCCAAGGGCGTGTTCAACCTCGTCATGGGGCCAGGCTCGGTGGTCGGCAACGCGATGGTGAATTCGCCGCAGGTCGATGCCATCAGCTTCACCGGTTCGGTGGCCACCGGGCGGCGCATCATCGCTGCCTGTGCCGGGCGCGGCGCCAAGGTGCAGGCCGAGATGGGCGGAAAGAACCCGCTGGTCGTGCTCGACGACGCCGACCTGGCTGTGGCCGTCAACGCCGCGGTGCAAAGCGCCTACTTCTCCACCGGCCAGCGCTGCACCGCCTCCAGCCGGATCATCGTGACGGAGAACATCCACGATCGCTTCGTCAGGGCGGTGATCGACAAGCTGTCGCCGCTGAAGATCGACCACGCGCTGAAAGCCGGCACCGACATCGGGCCGGTGGTCGACCAGCGCCAGCTCGCTGGCAACCTGAAGTACATCGACATCGCCCAGGCCGAAGGCGGCACGCTGGCCTTCGGCGGCGAGCCGCTGGTGCGCGAGACGGCCGGGTTCTATCAAATGCCCGCACTGATCACCGAGACGACGCCGGCGATGCGCATCAACCGCGAGGAGGTGTTCGGGCCCGTTGCCAGCGTGATCCGCGCCAGGGACTACGACGAAGCGCTGTTCATGGCCAATGACACCGAGTTCGGCCTCTCGTCGGGCATCTGCACGACCTCGCTGAAGTACGCCACGCACTTCAAGCAGCACGCGCAGGCCGGCATGGTGATGGTCAACCTGCCGACGGCGGGTGTGGACTACCACGTCCCCTTCGGTGGCCGCAAAGGGTCGAGCTACGGGCCGCGCGAGCAAGGCAGCTATGCGCGCGAGTTCTACACCATCGTCAAAACCGCCTACACGTCGGCCGGGTGAGCTCACCAATTCAATGCGTCACTCAGCCTTCTCGGTGGCCGCCGCGCGTTCGGCCAGGTGATCGACCATTCGACGCGCCGCGGGTTGAAGGTTCTCGATGTTCTGGAAGCAGACCGTGAAACGTCGCTGCGCCCAGCGGTCGGTCAGGGGAATGAGCTTGACGCCAAGCATGCGCGCATAGGGGCTTCCGACCTCGAACGGCACGATGCTGATGGCCAGGTTGGCTGCGACGACGCGGAACGCGGCATCGAAGTTGGAGACGACGACCCGGTATGACACGCTGCGCCCGACACGCGCGGCGGCGCGCATCAGCATCGTGTGCATGGCGCTCCGAGGTGGCAGGCCCACGTGCTCGTGATCGAGCGACTGTTCGAAGCGCAAGGCCTTGCGCTTGGTTGGATCGCGCCTGAGGGCGGCAATCATCAGCGTCGCGGCCTTGGCCCGAGCGCCAGTCGGCGGCTCCCCCCGGTTGGGCCATGTACTCATGGTTCAACTCTCCTGTAGCGCCGCTGACTGAGCAGACTTGGTTGTGGTCACGTCTTTAGCGAGTAGGCGCCAGTAGCTCGCCTGGGCTTCGGCCGGCGGGATGTGGCCGATGCACCGGTGCTCGCGCGCCTCGATTGTTAAATGTGATCATACATTGACATATTTTTACAGACTTACCCTATAAATGACAAGTGTTTGTGATCACATATTCAGAACTACCCGTACCATCCGCCTATGGAAAACGCCCTACACGACTTCCTCACACGGCATGCCATCCATGAGGTGGAATGCGTGATCCCCGACATGACGGGTATCGCGCGCGGCAAGATCCTCCCGCGGGATCTCTTCATCGCCAGCGGTGAGATCCGCATCCCGAAAAGTGTGCTGCTCAACACGGTCAACGGCCAACAACCGGACAACGGCCCCTTTGTCGGCGACACCGATCCGGACATGGTCTGCAAGCCAGACGCGCGAACCGTTCGAATCGTGCCCTGGGCGGCGGAGCCGGTTGCGGTCGTCATTCACGACTGCGAGGAGTGGGACGGTCAGCCGGTACAGCTCTCTCCCCGCGCCGTGCTGCGCCGCGTGCTGGCGCTCTATGAGCAATGTGGCTGGCGACCGATCGTCGCCCCAGAGATGGAGTTCTACCTCGTCGCGCGAAATCAGAATCCGCACGAGCCGTTGAAGCCGCCGCTGGGACGCACGGGCAAGCCCGAGGTCGGACGCCAAAGCTATTCCATCGACGCGGTCAACGACTTCGATCCGTTCTTCATGGAGCTCTCGTCGTTTTGCGACCAACACCAGCTTGGCGTCGAGACATTGATCCACGAGGCGGGCCCCGGGCAGATGGAAATCAACTTCTCCCACGGCGAGCCGATCGACCTGGCCGATCGCGTCTTCCTGTTCAAGCGCGCCGTGCGCGAGACGGCCCTGCGTCACGGTGTCTTCGCCACGTTCATGGCCAAGCCCATGGAAGGCGAGCCGGGAAGCGCGATGCACATCCATCAAAGCATCCTGGACAAGGACGACAAGAACCTCTTCAGTCGCCCGGATGGCCATCCATCGGAGCATTTCCACCATTTCATCGGCGGGCTGCAAGCCTACATTCCGCTGGTCATGCCCATGTTTGCGCCGTACGTCAATTCGTACCGCCGGCTGGCGCCTTACATGTCGGCCCCGATCAACGTGCGCTGGGGCATGGACAACCGCACCTGCGGCATCCGGGTTCCCAATTCCAGCGCGGCCAATCGCCGGGTCGAGAACCGCGTGCCGGGGGTCGACGCCAATCCTTACCTCGCGATGGCTGCCACGCTGGCCTGCGGCTGGCTCGGCCTGCGCGACCACGTTCAGCCCAGCGAGCCCACGGCGGGCAGCGCCTGGAACGTCAGCCACGAGTTGCCTCGCCACCTGGAAGATGCGATCGCGGCGATGCGCAGGTGTCAACCGATGCGCGAGATCCTGGGCGAGACCTTCGTCGATGCCTTCTGCGCGGTGAAGGAACTGGAGTACGCAACCTACAACCGCGTCATCAGCAGCTGGGAGCGCGAGCACCTGCTGCTGCTGGTGTGAAGCAAGCCTGCGCATTGCACAAAGCCCCTCCATGAGCGCACACGCCCACCCCACCCGCCCCGACACCGGCATCCTTCCTCAACGCATCACCGCCCTGCTGCAGAGTGAGCGCGCTCGCTACGAGCAGGAGCACCCCCGCTCTCGATTCCTCGCCGCCCAAGCCGCGGAACACATGATGTTCGGCGTACCGCTGCATTGGATGAACGACTGGAGCACGCCCTTCCCGCTCCACGTGGCCCGCGCCCAGGGTGCGCAACTGGTCGATGCCGACGGCCACACGCTGGTGGACTTCTGCCTGGGCGACACCGGCGCCATGTTCGGCCATTCGCCGGCGCCCGTGGTCACGGCGCTGCAACGGCAGGCATCGCAGGGCCTGACCACCATGCTCGTATCGGAAGATGCCGCAGTCGTCGCCGGTCTGCTGAGCGAGCGCTTCGGTCTGCCGCAATGGCAGTTCGCGATGACGGCCACCGACGCCAACCGCTTCGTGCTGCGCTGGTTGCGTGCCGCGACGGGTCGGCCGGTGCTGCTCGTGTTCAACGGCTGTTACCACGGCACGGTGGATGACGTGTTCGTCGATTTAATCGACGGCCGCCCCGTGCAGCGCCCGAGCTTGCTGGGCCAGGTGCAGAACCTTCTCTCGACCACCCGGGTGGTCGAGTTCAACGACCTGGCGGCGCTGGAAACTGCGCTGGCGCCGGGCGACGTGGCCTGCGTGCTGGCCGAGCCGGTGATGACCAACATCGGCATGGTGATGCCCGAACCTGGCTTCTGGTCCGAGGCCCAGAAACTCATCCGTCGCCAGGGCAGCCTGCTCGTGATGGATGAGACCCACACGCTGAGCAGCGGCCCTGGGGGTTATGCCCGCGCGCACGACATCCAGGCCGACGCCGTGGTGGTGGGCAAGGCCCTGGGGGGCGGCATGCCTTGCGCTGCCTACGGCTTCACGGCCGAGCTGGCCGCACGTGCCCAAGGCGCGAAGAATGCCGCTGCGCCCGGGCACTCGGGCATAGGCACCACGCTGACAGCCAACGCGCTGGCCATGGCAGCCATGCGCGCCACGTTGGAGCACCTGATCACGCCCGGGGTCTTCGCGCCGATGCACGATCGTGCCAGGCGTCTGGCCGGATTTCTTCAAGCCTTGTTTGCACGCCACGGCCTGCAGTGGTGCGTCACCCAGGTGGGCGCGCGCACAGAATTCCAGTTCTGCCCTGTGCCGCCTCGCAACGGCACTCAGGCCGGTGCAGCCATGGATGCAGAACTCGAGCATGCACTGCACCTCTACCTGCTCAATCGCGGCCTGCTGATCACACCGTTCCATAACATGATGCTGATCTGTCCCGACACCACCGACGCGGATGTCGACCTTCTGGTCGCGGCAATGGATGCTGCCCTGACGCAGCTGTGCGCCGGATGAAGCTTGCGCATCCCCTCTTCCATCTGCAAGGCCAGATCGCCTTGGTCACGGGCACCGGCAGTCCCGACGGCATCGGGTTCGCCTGCGCTCGACTGTTGGCCGAACTGGGCTGCCAGGTGGCTGTGTGCGCCACGGGCAAGCGCATCCACGACCGCGCCGACGAGTTGAACGCGCAAGGCCATGTGGCACGCGGCTACGTCGCCGACCTGACCGATGCCGCTGCGGCCACCCGGCTCGTCGAAGAGGTACTGACTGAATTTGGGCACATCGACGTGCTGGTCAACAATGCCGGCATGGCTTCAGCAGTCAATCCCGAGTCATTCACGCCCATGGCCGAGATCGACGATGCCTCTTGGCACGCTGATATCGCCCGCAATCTCACCACCTGCTATCTCGTCACCCGGCGCGTGTTGCCTGGCATGCTGGCGCGCCGGCGCGGGCGCATCGTCAACGTGTCGTCGGTGACCGGGCCGCTGGTCAGCAACCCCGGTGAAGCTGCCTACAGCGCGGCCAAGGCTGGCATGGTCGGCATGAGCCGCGCCCTGGCGCTGGAAGTAGCCCCCCGGGGCATCACAGTGAATTGCGTGGCCCCAGGTTGGGTGGCCACCGGCTCGCAGGCACCTGAAGAAGCGCTGGCTGCCGCGCACACCCCCGTCGGGCGGTCCGGCACCCCTGCCGAGATGGCGGCCGTGATCGCCTTCCTGGCCATGCCGGCAGCGAGCTACATCACGGGTGAAATGATCGTCGTGGATGGCGGCAATTGCCTGCAGGAGCGAAAAGCATGAACCTCGCTCACGAGCCAATGTGATGCTGGACTTCGGCCTGAGTGCCGGCCATTGATGACCGATACCACCCAACCCTCCTCCACCCAGCAGGACGCCGTCTATGCGCGCCTGCGGCAATGGGTGACGGTGGGCCGTTTTCAACCCGGGGAACGCTTGAAGATCCGCACGGTGGCGGAAGAACTGGGTGTGGGCCTGATGCCGGTGCGAGCTGCCCTGCAACGACTGGCTGCCGAAGGGGCGCTGATCAACGTGCCCCATGCCGGCGTGGCCGTGCCCCGGCTGAGTTTGGCAGAGTTCGACGACCTGCAGCAGACCCGCATGCTGCTCGAAGGCGAAGCGGCGGAGCGCGGCGCGGCGCGGCTGGCACCAGGGCAGCCCGAGACCTTGCGCGCACTGTGTCACCGCATGCGCAAGGCGCTGGCACGCGGTGATCACCCCGACTACCTCGCGGCCAACGAAGAGTTCCACGTCATTCTTTATCGCGCTGCCGGGTCGCCCACGCTGTGGGGTCTGATCGACACGTTGTGGCTCAAGGCCGGTCCGATCAGCAACCGGCTCTTCGAAACCCCCGAGGCCGCCGCGGTGCTCAACGATGCGCATGCAGACCTGGTCGCGGCGCTGTCGCGCGGCGACACCGCGGGGGTACGCCGCGCGATCGAGAGAGACCTCTTCGTGGCGGGTCAGTTCCTGCGGGAACGGCTGCGCGCGCGCTGAGCTGTGCGGGCCCGATCGCTGACGATCGCGCCGGACGGCGGACGAGGTGACCGCTCTGGGTGACTTCGAGGAACTTCCGCTCCTTGCCGCTGCGGACGTTGATGTGGCCAAGGGCAAATGTTGGTCATGGTCCGGTCGGCCACCCCGACAAGTTGGGCAGCCGGACCCGACCCTGAGCAGAACTAGGGCCTGTTAACACAACCGCAGCCCATCGGCGATCAGTGCGAAGCAGATGA
>JBDUAG010000008.1:0-20736 GCA_040004785.1 Burkholderiales bacterium
TGAAGGTCTCGATCGGACAGTGGTCTGACAAGGGCCGCAAGGACACCCAGCAGGACTTCCACGGCGCATGCGTCACCGTCGGACCGCAACTGGCTACGAAGGGCGTCGCGCTGGCAGTCGCCGACGGCATCAGCAGCAGCGAGGTGAGCCATGAGGCCAGCCAGCATGCGGTGCGCGGCTTCCTGGCCGACTACTACTGCACGCCCGAGGCGTGGTCGGTCAAGACTTCGGTCCAGCAGGTCGTCACCGCGACCAACTCATGGCTGCACGCGCAGACTCAGCGCAGTCAATATCGCCACGAGCACGACCGCGGCTACGTGTGTACCTTTAGTGCGCTGGTGCTGAAGTCGCGCACCGCGTACGTCTTCCACGTGGGCGACACACGGGTGTACAGGCTGGCTAGCCTGGACCTGGAACAACTGACCATCGACCACCGCGTGCAGGTGGGCGAGGGGCAGAGCTATCTTGGCCGGGCGCTGGGCATCGACCCGCACGTGGACATCGACCACGTTAGCCTGCCCCTCACGCAGGGCGAAGTGTTCCTGCTGACGACGGACGGCGTCCACGAGCACATGGACGCGAGCTTTGTTGCGTCCACGGTCGCGCAGCACGCCGGCGACCTGAATGTCGCGGCCCGCGCCATCGTCGATGAGGCCCTGCGCCGCGGCAGCGACGACAACCTGACCGTGCAGGTCCTGCGCGTCGATGCGCTGCCAGCGCAGCAGGCGGACGAACTCGTGCAACAGCTGGGCGTGCTGCCGCTGCCGCTGCCGCCCGGGCTCGAAGCGCGCATGGCGTTCGACGGCTACACCATCCTGCGCGAGTTGCATGTCAGCCATCGCAGTCACATCCACCTGGCCCGCGACGATGCGACCGGCGAACTCGTGGCGCTCAAGACGCCGTCGACCGACCTGCGCGCCGACCCGGCTGGCCTCGAACGTTTCCTGCTGGAGGAGTGGGTCGCGCGGCGCATCGACAGCCCGAACGTGCTGAAGCCGCGCCCTCCGGCACGCGAGCGCCAGTACCTCTACGTCGTCAACGAGTACATCGACGGCCGCACGCTCGCGCAGTGGATGCTCGACCACCCGAGGCCGCGACTCGACGCCGTGCGGTCGATCGTCGAGCAGATTGCGCAGGGCTTGCGGGCTTTTCACCGGCTCGAGATGCTGCACCAGGATCTGCGCCCGGAGAACGTGATGATCGATGCGAGCGGAATCGTGAAGATCATCGACTTCGGCGCTGTGCGCGTCGCCGGACTTGCCGAGATGACGAGCCTGGAACGCGGCGACGAGATCCTCGGCACGGAGCAGTACACCGCACCCGAATACTTCGTCGGGCAAGGTGGGACGCCGCGCTCTGACCAGTTCTCTCTGGGCGTCATCGCCTACCAGATGCTGTGCGGGCGCCTGCCTTACGGCGCAGAGATTGCACGCCTGAGAACGCACGCTGGGCTAGCGAAGCTCAACTACGACTCAGTGCTCGACGCCCATCGCGAAATCCCGGCGTGGATCGACGGCGTGCTTCGGAAAGCAGTGCATCCGAACCCAGCCAAGCGCTACGAATCCTTGTCCGAATTCGTGCACGATCTGCGGCACCCGCGCCGGGAGTTCCTGGCCGGGGACCACACGCCGTGGCTGGAACGTAACCCGGCAGCCTTCTGGAGGAGTGTGTCGATCTTCCTCATGCTCGTCGTGTTGGCACTTCTGTACGCACTGGTGGCAAAGCGCGGTTGAGGTGGGCTGCTTCCAACTCAGTGGACGCACTTGAAGCGGCGGTCGTGGCTGTGACCGTCGTCAGTGAACGTCAGCTGCCCGGCATTATCAATTTGGATGACGGCTTCAAGGCGGCGAGTTCGGTGAATCGGCTGTCAAGCCTCGACCCTGAGCCGTCCCTCGCCGCTTCGAACTCAGTGCCGCAAAGCCGCACCTCGTCGCCATGGGGCTGGCTGCACTCGAATCTCACGTGCAACGGCGTTGATGCACTCGATCACATGGTTTGCGCAGCTCAAGGCGCACCTGGTTCGGGCCGCTTTTTGGACGGAGTCGGAGGAACTCAACCACAGGGTCGCGCTGCATTTCGCACAGGCCTGGCCCCACGTCGTCCGAGTTCCTCATGGCTCATGCTGCGCTTTTCGAGCTCTTTCCGCCCTCAGTTGGTGAGGCCGCCGACGTTGTTCCCGGCGCATTTGAAACGACGCTCCGGGTTCGACCGCCGGAAACGGGTGGGCATCCTCTAGCGACGAACCTTGTGTGGATGCGTGCCAACCCCCGACACGACCCCTAAGTCGGGGCGTTGATTCGTTACACGGCGATGGCGAAGATCACGGGCGCTGCGACGAAATGCTGGCCCACGAGCGAGAGCCAGCGCCTCGGGAGCGGCGCGGCGGTGCTCACTTCGTCGCGTCCACCAGCGTGCCGAACAGGCCCCAGTGGTGACCATCGAAACGCTGCGTCTGCAGCTTCTTGATCGGGCTGTAGTCGGTCGGGCTGGTGTCCAGCGAGATGCCGGGCAGCAGCAAGGGCAGCGGAAACTGCTTCAGGTTCGCGGCCTGCTTCATCAGGTTCTCGCGCGTCAGCTCGTCGCCGCACTGGCGCAGCACCTGCTCCAGCGTCTTCGCCTGCATGTAGCCGACCGCCGACTGGTCGTTCTTCGGTTCGCCTGGCAGGTGCGTGTCCATGAACGCGAAGAACTCCTTCATCGCGGCATCCTGCGCCCATGCCGGGTCGCCGGGGTCTTTCTTGTAGGCGATCGAGACCAGGCCCGTCGCGGCCTCCAGCCCGGCCGGCTTGAGCACCGTGTCGACCGCGATCGCCGTATTGGTCACGTACCGCAGCGGCTTCCAGCCGAGCTCTGCCGCCTTGCGAATGGCCTGCGACGCGAACTTGCCGATGCCGGCGATGATGAGCGCATCGGCGCCCGAATCCTTCAGGCTGACGATCTGCGAATCGAGCGTCGGCGCGCTCGTCTCGAACGGCGCCTCGATCAGCACGTTGGGTTTGCCCGCCAGGACTTCCTTGACGCCGGCCAGGTAGTCCTTGCCGAAGTCGTCGTTCTGAAACACGATGCCGATTTTCGCTTTGGCGTTGGTCGCGAGGATGTCCTTCACGTAGGTGCGCGCCTCGGCCCGGTAGCTCGGGATCCAGCCGATCGTCCACGGTGCGCCCTGCGGGTCGGAGAACTTCGCCGCACCCGAGGCGGTGAACAATTGCGGCACCTTCTTCTGGTTCATGTACTTCATCACCGCGGCATTGCTCGGCGAGCCGACCATGCCGAAGACGGCGAGCACCTCGTCGCTCTCGACCAGCTTGCGAACCTGCTCCAGCGCCTTCGGCGGGCTGTAGGCGTCGTCGTACGAGATGAAGGTGACCTTGCGGCCGTTGATGCCGCCTGCGTCGTTGAGCTTCTTGAAGTAGGCGGCCTCGGTGCGGCCGATCACGCCGTAGACCGACAGCGGGCCCGAGTACGGCACGGTGTTGCCGATGCGGATCTCGGTGTCACTGGCACCGGTGCTGTAGGTCTTCGCGGCGTGGGCCGTGCCGGCACACAGGGTCGCGGCGGCCGCGATGCCGAGCGCGAGTCGCTGCAGGGAATTCTTCATGTCAGTCTCCTTTGTTGTGAGCGCGCTGCCGCCATGCGCGCAGCCGCCCGAGTGCGCCGGCAATGCCTGTCGGCATCAGGTAGATGACCAGCAACAGGATCAAAGCGTAGATGCCGCCGGCCAGGCTCTTCGAGACCTTCTCGGCGAGGTTGGGCACGAACAGGATGAACAGGCCGCCGAGCAACGCGCCGGGGATCGAGCCGACACCGCCGACCACCAGACCGACCAGCAGGGCGATCGAGAACAGCACGGTGTAGCTGTCGGGCGCGACGTACTGCAGCACGATGGCCGCCAGTGCGCCGGCCACGCCGGTGTAGAGCGCGCTGACCCCGAAGGTCAGCGACTTCACGAGCGCGACGTCGACGCCCATCGCCGTGGCGGCGACGGGGTTGTCGCGGATCGCCATCAGCGCCCGGCCGCTGCGGCTCGCGACCAGCCGCTTCGCCCCGGCGAAGGCCAGCAGCGCGACGCCGAACACCACGGCGTAAAGCCATTGATCGGCGTTGAGCGACAGCCCCGCGGGCGGCTCGGGCTTGTTGAACGAGATGCCCTGCACGCCGCCGGTCCAGGTCTCGAGGCGCGAGAACTTCAGGATCTGCGGCATCGCCACCGCCAGCGCGAAGGTGGCCAATGCGAGGTACGAGCCCTGCAGCCGCAGCGCCGGCAGGCCGAACAGAAAGCCGACGACGAAGCAGACCACGGCGGCCACCGGCAGCGTCGCGTAGTACGGCAGGTGCACCTGGTCGATGCCGATCGCGGCCGCGTACGCGCCGAGCGCGAAGAACGCGCTGTGGCCGAGCGACACCTGGCCATTGAAACCGGTGAGCAGGTTCAAGCCGAGGATCGCAATCGCATACACCAGCACCAGCGTGAGCTGGAACAGCACGAAGCTCGGCACCAGCCACGGCACGGCGATCGCCACGGCGACCAGCGCGGCCACGAAGCCACGGGGGAGTGAGGTGTCGTTCATCGCATCACACCCGCAGCACCACGCGGCGCCCGAACAGGCCGTCGGGCTTGATCGTGAGCACGGCGACGATCAGGCACAGCGCGATCGGCAGCTTCAGCTCGCTGCCTACCACCGGCACGAAGGTCCCGACCAGGTTCTCGACGATGCCCACAAGCAGCCCGCCGACCACCGCGCCCACGGGGCTCGACAGGCCACCGACGACCGCCGCGGCCAGGCCGTAGAGCAGGATGCCGCTCATCATGTTGGGCTCCAGGAACACGACCGGCGCGATCAGCATGCCGGCGACCGCGCCGATGCCGGCGGCCATGCCCCAGCCCAGCGCCATCATCCACGCGACGCGGATGCCGACCAGGCGCGCTGATGCCGGGTTGCCGGCCGACGCGCGCATCGCCAGGCCGACGCGCGTGCCGCGAAAGAAGATCGTCAGCAGCACCAGCACCAGCAGCACGACGCCGACCATGCCGGCCTGGTGCGTGCTGACCAGGCCGCTGCCGAACAGCGGCCGGCTGCCGAAGGGGCTGGGGAACTCGCGCACCTCGTGCGTCCAGACGAAGCCGGCCAGGCTGTTGAACAGCGCGTAGAGCGCGATGAAGGCGACGATCTGGCTCAGCGCCGGCGCGTCGTGCAGCGGCCGGAACACGATGCGGTCCAGCGCCATGCCGAGCAGCACCGACAGCGCGACCGCCGCCACGAACGCGAGCGGGAACGGCCAGCCCCATTGCACGCCTTGCCAGGCAAGGTAGGTCGAGAACATCGCGATCTCGCCCTGCGCGAAATTCACGTGGTCGATGGCCTGGTGGATCATCACGATCGCCAGCGCCAGGCACGCGTAGATGCTGCCGGTGGCGATGCCGGCGACGACCTGCTGCGCAAGTTGGTGGGTGAGGGGCGACATGTCAATAACCGAGGTAGGAGCGACGCACGCCGTCGTGCTCGCGGAATTCCTGCGCGCTGCCGGCCAGCACGATGCGGCCGGTCTCGATCAGGTAGGCGTTGTCGGCCAGCTCCAGCGCCTGGGCCGCGTTCTGCTCGACGATCAGCATCGCCACGCCGGTGGCGGCGCGCACCTGGCGCAGGATGTCGAAGAGCTCGTCGATGATCAAGGGCGCGAGGCCGAACGAAGGCTCGTCGAGCAGCAGCAGGCGCGGCCGCAGCATCAGCGCGCGGCCGACCGCGAGCATCTGCTGCTCGCCACCCGACAGCGTGCCGGCCTGTTGACGATGCCGTTCGCGCAGCCGCGGGAACCAGCCGTAGACACGCTCGATGTCGGCCTTGATGTCGGCATGGTCGCGGCGCGTCATCGCGCCGAGCTGCAGATTCTCGGCGACCGACAGCCGCGTGAACGTGCCGCGACCTTCGGGTACATGCGCCAGGCCGAGTCGCACGATGTCTTCGGTCGCGCGCGCGTCGATGCGCTGGCCGGCGAAGGTGATCGAGCCCTGCCGGGCGAGCATGCCGCACAGCGCGCGCAGCACGGTGGTCTTGCCCGCGCCGTTGGCGCCCAGCAGCGTGGTGACGCCGCCTTCGGCAAGCGAGAAGGCAACGTCGTGCAGAGCCGTCGTGCGACCGTAGAAGGCCTGCAGGTGGGCCACGTCCAGCAACATCAGTGGCTCCTCTTGCGGTCGCCGAGATAGGCCTCGATAACGGCCGGGTCGCGCTGGATCTCGGCCGGCGTGCCCTCGGCGATCTTGCGGCCGAAGTCAAGTGCGACGACGCGGTCGGCGGTCGACATCACCAGCCCCATGTGGTGCTCGACCAGCAGCACGGTCACGCCCCATTCGTCGCGGATGCGGCGGATCAGCGCGCCGAGTTCGGCCACGTCGCCATGGTTCAGCCCGCCCGCGGGCTCGTCGAGCATCAGCAGCTTCGGTGCCGCGGCCAGTGCGCGCGCGAGTTCGACGCGCTTCTGGATGCCGAACGACAAATCGCCCACCGGCCGCTGCACGACGCTGCGCAGCTCGAGGCGGTCGATCAGGTCGTGCGTCAGCGCATCGATCTCGGCTTCGCGCCGGCGCGCGATCGGCAGTCCGAGCATGTCCATCACGAGATTGCTGTGGACCCGCGTGTGCGCACCGATGCGCACGTTGTCGAGCACCGACAGCGGCTTGAACAACGCCAGATTCTGAAACGTTCGCGCCATGCCGAGCCGCGCCAGCCGATGCGGCCGCTCGCGCAGGATGGAGCGGCCCTCGAACAGCACGTCGCCGGTGCTCGGTGTGTAGAGCCGGCTCAGGCAGTTGAACAGCGTCGTCTTGCCGGCGCCGTTCGGACCGATCAGGCCGAGGATCTCGCGCGGGCGGATCTCGAACGAGACCTCGCTGAGCGCGATGACGCCGCCGAAGCGGATCGACACCGCGCGCAGCGCGACCACGGGCTCGATGGCTGCGGCCGCGGCGCGGGCCGGCATCGCGACGGCCGGTTCGCGGGCGAGTGTCATCACGGTGCTCATCAGCGCGCGCCGACGACTTCGAACAGGCCGGCCGCGCCCATGCCGCCGCCGACGCACATCGTCACCACCACATGGCGCACGCCGCGGCGCCGGCCTTCGAGCAGTGCGTGGCCGGTCATGCGCGCGCCGGACATGCCGAACGGGTGGCCCATCGTGATCGCGCCACCGTTCACGTTGAGCCGATCGGGCGCGATGCCGAGCCGGTCGGCGCAGTGCAGCACCTGCACCGCGAAGGCTTCGTTGAGTTCCCACAGGCCGATGTCGCCCACGCTCAAGCCCGCGCGGGCCAGCAGCTTCGGCACCGCGAAGACCGGGCCGATGCCCATCTCGTCGGGCGCGCAGCCGGCGACCGCGAAGCCGCGGAACAGCCCCAGCACCGGCAACCCTCGGCGCGCCGCGAGCTCGGCGTCCATCACGACGCAGGCCGCCGCGCCGTCGGACAACTGGCTCGCGTTGCCGGCCGTGACGCTGCCGCCTTCGAGCACCGGCTTCAGGCCGGCCAGAGTCTGTGCGGTGGTGCCGGGGCGCGCGCCTTCGTCGTCGCGCAGCGTCATGGCCTCGGTCCAGCTGCGGCCGTCCTTCTCCTGGCGCTGCATCGTCACGTCGATGGGCACGATCTCGTCGTTGAAGCGCCCGGCCTCACGCGCGGCGGCGTAGCGCTGCTGGCTGCTCGCCCCGTATTCGTCCTGGCGCTCGCGCGAAATGCCGTAGCGACTCGCCACGATCTCGGCGGTCTCGATCATCGGCATGTAGACCTGCGGCGCGTGGGCGGCGAGCCACGGTTCTTCGCGCATGTGGCGGTTGGTGTGCTCGCGCACACAGCTCACCGACTCGGTGCCGCCGGCGACGGCGATGTCGATGGCACCGGCCTGGATCGCCTGCGCCGCCTGCGCAATCGCCTGCAGGCCCGAGGCGCAGAAGCGGTTCACGGTGACACCGCTGACGCTGTCGGGCAGGCCGGCCGCGAGCGCGCTGATGCGGCCGATGTTCGAGCCGTTCGCGCCTTCGGGAAAGGCGCAGCCCATCAGCACGTCGTCGACCTCGGCCGGTGCTATGCCGGCACGCGCGACCGCGTGCCGCACGACGTGGCCGCCCAGCGTGCCGCCGTGCGTCAGGTTCAGCGCGCCGCGAAACGCCTTGCCGATCGGGGTTCGCGCGACAGAGACGATCGCCACCTCTCGCAAGGGCGCGCCCATCACACCGGGTCCCAGCTGAACACGTCGGCGGACTTGTCGAGCGGCACCAGCGAGGCCTTCAGCGCCGGCATCGCGTGTTCGGCCACGCTCTGCGGCGTCCAGCCCTCGCCTCGGTGCACCGAGCGCAGCGGGCGCGGCTGGCTCATCACGAAGATCTCGTTGTTGCGCACCGCGAAGACCTGGCCGTTGACCTCACTCGCCGCATCGCTGGCGAGGTAGACCGCGAGCGGCGCGATCTTGGCCGGCGTCATCTGCTGCAGCTTGGCGACGCGCGCCTGCGCGGCCGGCGTGTCGGTCGGGATCGAGCTCGTCATGCGGCTCCACGCGAACGGCGCAATGCAGTTGGAGCGCACGTTGAACTTCTGCAGATCGAGCGCGATCGATTTAGACAGCGCGGTCACGCCGAGCTTGGCGGCCGAGTAGTTGGCCTGGCCGAGGTTGCCGATCAGGCCCGAGGTCGAGGTCATGTGGATCAGGCTGCCCGAGCCTTGCTCCTTCAAGTGCGGGGCCGCGGCGCGCGAGGTGTAGAACGCGCCGTTCAGATGCACCTCGATGACCGCGCGCCATTCGTCCACGCTCATCTTGTGGAACATGCGGTCGCGCAGGATGCCGGCGTTGTTGACGAGCGCGTCGAGCCGCCCGAAGTGATCGAGCGCGCACTGCACGATGCGCTCGGCGGCGCTGGCGTCGGCCACGCTGTCGGTGTTGGCGACGGCCCGCCCGCCGGCCGCGACGATCTCGTCGACCACCGCCTGGCCCGGCGCGACGCTGCCGCCTTCGCCGGTGAGAGACGCGCCGATGTCGTTGACGACGACGCTCGCACCTTGCGCGGCGCACGCCAGCGCGATGTCGCGCCCGATGCCGCCGCCCGCGCCGGTGACGATGACGGTCTTGCCCGCCAGCATGTCGGTGGATGCCATGAGTTTCTCCGCTGTTTTCAAACCGATTTCAAAGATGGAGCGCGTGCAGATGCCGCGCGCAGGCGCGCAGGCCGTGCAGCGCCTGAATCTCGGTGTCGAACACGGCGTGGCCGTGCTGCGCGAAGGTGTCGCGCACATGCGGGTGCGGGCTGTGCACGACCAGCGGCTTGCCCGCCTCGCGCGCGGCCTGCTTGCACTCGCGCGCAAAGCGCGCCACGTCGTAGCTCGGCCCACCGATCGCCACCAGCCCGAGGCTCGCGGCGTCGACGCCGGCGTCGGCGAGCAAGGCGGTCAGTACGCGGCCGAGCAGGCCCGGATCGGCGAGCAGCATCGCCGTCAGGTCGATCGGGTTGCGGTTGAGCGAGAAGCGCGGCAGGCAGGCGTCGAGCAGCGCCAGCGTGTCGGGTGCCAACGCCGCCAGCGGCAAGCCGAGCGCGTCGGCCGCATCGGCCGCGAGAACGCAGGACGCGCCGGAGTTGCTGATCAAGGCCACACGCGGCGCCGCGGGCATTGGCGCCGCGCGCTCCGCAAGGTACAGCGGCACGCCGGCCACCCACTCGATCAGATCGGCCGCCGTGCGGCAGCCGCAGGCCTCGAACAGTTCATCGAGAGCGGCGCCGCCCGCGCCGGTCGACGCGGTGTGCAGACCGGCCGAGCGCCGGCCCTCGGGCGAGCGCGCAGCGCGCACCGCGATCACCGCGACGCCACGCATGCGCGCCGCTTCCAACGCGGCGCGCAGACGCGCCTCGCTCTTCACGCCTTCGAGGTAGAGCAGCACGACCCGGACCGTCGGGTCGCGGACCAGTTCGGTGACGAAGTCGGCGGTGTCGAGATCGGCCTCGTTGCCGGTCGCGACCACGTAACGCACGCCGAGGCCGGCCGCGCGCAACAGCGCATAGGCGGCGACACCGAAGGCGCCGCTCTGCGACACGATCGCAACCGGGCCGTCGAGCGGCGGGTGGTCGGCATAGATCGACGCGAACGACAGCACTGCACCGCTCGCGAAGTTGGCAGTGCCTATGCTGTTGGGGCCGACCAGACGCATGCCGGCACGCTTACAGATGTTCAGCAACTGCTGCTGGTTCCGCACGCCTTCACCACCCACTTCCGCATAGCCGGACGCGAACAGCACCACATGCTGCACGCCCAGGTTCGCGCAGCGTTCGAGTTCGGCTTCGATCTGGCCGGAGGGCACGCACAGGATCACCGCATCCGGCGTCTGCGGCAGCGCGTCCAGCGACGCGAAGGCCGGCACACCCTGCACCGTGGTCGCATGCGGATGCACCGGGTAGATCGAGCCGGCAAATCCCTGTTCGCGCAGGTAGGTCAGCGGCCTGCCGCCGACCTTGTTCGGCTGCTCGGAGGCACCGACGATCGCGAGCGAACGCGGGCGCAGCAAGCGCTCGAGCGGCCCGGCCTCGGCAAGAAGAAGTTCCGGTGCGTTCATCAGGTCGAGCCCATCAGGTCGGCCGCCGCCAGCGCCTTGATCTGCGCCTTCAGCAGCTTGCCGGTCGTCGTCGCCGGCAGGCGTGCCACGCAGACGATTTGCGACGGTTGCTTGTACGGCGCGAGGCGCCTGCGCAGAAAGGCCTTCAGCCCGTCGACATCGACCGTGCGTCCGGCCTGCGGTTCGATGTAGGCGACGATCTCTTCGTCGCCATCACGGGTTCGGCCGACGACCGCGCACTGCGCCACGTCGGGGTAGGCGGCGATCGCGTTCTCGACCTCGGCCGGGTAGACGTTGAAGCCGCCGCGGATGATCATCTCCTTGCTGCGGCCGACGATGAGCAGATCGCCCGCGGGCCGGAACACACCGACATCGCCGGTGTGCAGCCAGCCGTCGGCGTCGATGGCGGCGCGCGTGGCCGCCGGGTCCCGGAAGTAGCCCTTCATCACGTTGGCGCCGCGGATGCAGACCTCGCCTTGCTCGCCGGTCGGCAACTCGCGGCCCTGCGCGTCGCGCAGCACGACCTCGATCCCGGGGATGGGCCAGCCGGCACTGACATCGGTCGGCGCCGGATGGCCGATGGTGCGCGAGGCTGCCGGCGCCGACTCGGTCAGACCGTAGCCGTGGTGCAGCCGCAAGCCCAGCAGGGACTCGGCCTGCGCCTTGCGCGCCGGATCGATCTGGGAGCCGCCGATGTAGGCCATGCGCAGGTGATTCGGCGTCAGCGACTGGCCGTTGTGATCGGCCCACTCATGCAGCCGCGCATACATCGCCGGCACACCCTGGAACACGGTGATGCCGTCGTGCAGGATCGCGTGGGCCAGCTTCTCCGCACTGAAGCGGGTCATCAGGTGCAGCGTCGCGCCGGCGCGCAGCCCGCACAGCAAGGCCGAGATCAGGCCGAACGAGTGCGAGATCGGCAGCGCGTGGAAGACCGCGTCGCCGGGCAGCAGCACCTGCTGCGCGAGCGAGGCGCGGGTTACGAAGTCGAGGTTGGCGTGCGTCAGCATCACGCCCTTGGGCGTGCCGGTGCTGCCCGAGGTGTAGATCATCAGTGCGACCTCGTCGGGCGAGCCGCTGTCGCTGCTGCTTTCGCCGCTGCCGTCGCTGCATGTGCCTTCGCCGGCACGCACCGCGACCAGGCCGTCGGCCAGCGGCGCGGCCTCGGCACGCACCGCACCAAGGCGCCGCGCGTGCTCGGCAGCTTCGGTCGACGAGCGCGATGCGCAGTACACGAGTGCCGGCTCGGCGTGCGCACAGATGGCGTCGATCTCGGCCGGCGACATGCGGGCGTTCAAGGGCACGGCCCAGGCGCGCAGCCGCGTCACCGCGAGCAGCAGCACGACCATGTCGACGCTGTTCTCGCCCACCAGCACCGCGCGCTGGCCGGCGCCCAGGCCCTGCTGCGCGAGGGCCGGTGCTGCCGCGTCGATGCGCTGCGCCAATTCGAGGTAGCTGATGCGGCACCCGTCTTCGGGCGCCAGCGCGGTGCGCGCAGCGCCATCACTCGATGCCGCGACAGCGGCGACCATCTGATCGACACGCATGCGGCGCTACTCCAGCACGATGTTCTTGGCGCGGATCAGCGGGCCCCACTTGTCGCGCTCGCGGCGGATGAAATCGCCGAAGGCCTGAGGTGCGGCCGGCGCAGGAATCGCCAGCCCCTGCGCCTCGAAGAACTCGCGGAAGCTCTTGTCCGCCAGCATGCGGCCGATCGCTTCGTTGAGCCGTGTCACGATCTCCGGCGGCGTCTTCGCCGGCGCCATCACGCCGTACCACGCGCTGACGTCGAAGCCCGGGAAGCCGCTCTCGGCGACCGTGGGCACGTCGGGCAGTATCTTCAGCCGCTCGGCGGTGGTCACCGCCAGCGCGCGCAGCTTGCCGGCCTTGATGTGGGGCAGTGAGCTCTGAACCGCATCCAGGAACAACTGCACGTCGCCACCGAGCACCGCGGTGATGCCCGGGGTGCTGCCATTGAATGGAATGTGGGTCATGTTCAACCCCGCTTGCGCTTCGAGCATCAGCGTGGCGAGATGGATCACGCTGCCCATGCCAGTGGAGGCGTAGTTCAGCGACCCTGGCTTGGCCTTCGCCAGGCGGATCAACTCGGCCAGGTCCTTCGCCGGCAGCGCGGCAGTGACCTCGACCACCAGCGGCGCGACCGCGACCCGCGCCACCGGGGCCAAATCGCGTTCGGGAACGTAGCTGAGCTTGGGGTAGAGGAAGGGGTTGGTGACGACCGTCGAGCCCGTGCACACGAGCAGCGTGTAGCCGTCGGGTGCCGCCGTCGCCACCGCGGCCGCGCCGATCGAGGTGTTGCCGCCCGGCTTGTTGTCGACGACGACCGGCTGGCCCAGTTCCTTGCGCAGGTGCTCAGCCACCGCGCGCGCCAGCGTGTCGGCGGAACCCCCGGCCGCATACGGCGCGACGAGGCGGATGGCCCGGTTCGGATAGGCCTGCGCGCGGGCTGGCCTGGCGGCCAGCCAGGCGGCGCCGGTGCCGGCGATTTGCAGCAGCGCGCGCCGTCTTGTCGTTGTCATGGGTGTCTCCAGCTGTGGTTCACGTGCAGGCGCGGTGCGCGTCAGGGCGCCGTGCGCTGCGCGCGCTTGTCCTGACCGTCCTTCTCGCGGATCGCGTCGCGCATCGCTTGCCATTGCGCGTCGGTCAGGTCGGCGAGTTCGGTGAACGAGGCACCGTTCTGGCGGTGGCCGGCGCCGTCGATCGCGATCGTCTCGCCGCTCAGCCACTCGACGCCGTCGGCCATCAGGAACACGGCCAGGTTCTGCAGCTCCGACATGCGGCCGACGCGGTGCATCGGGTTGCGCACGGTGTCGTCCTTCCAGTCGGCGCCGGGGCTAAGCCGCTTGTTCGCACCTTCCGTCGGGAAGATCCCCGGCGCGATCGCGTTCAGGCGGATGCCGTACGGGCCCCATTCGACCGCGAGCGACTTGGTCATCACGTCCACACCTGCCTTGCTCATCGCCGAGGGCACGACGAAAGGCGCGCCGGTGCGCACCCAGGTGACGACGATCGAGATCACCGAACCCTTGTGGCCGCCCGCGATCCAGCGCCGGCCGACGTGATGCGTGGCGTAGTAGGTGCCGTGGAGGACGATCCCGGCGACCGCGTCGAAGCCGCGTGGCGAGACATCCTGCGTGCGGCTGACGAAGTTGCCGGCGGCGTTGTTGACCAAGCCGTCGAGCGGGCCGTGCTCGCGCCAGATCGTGTCGACCATCGCCCCGACCGCATCGGCGTTGCGGATGTCGAGCGCGTGCGTGGTCACGCTGCCGCCGTGCAGCGCCATCAGCGAGGCCGCGGTCTCGTCGAGCACCGCCTGGCGGCGCCCGCAAATGTGGAGCACGGCGCCGAGCTCCAGGTACTTGGCAGCAATCTCGCGGCCCAGCCCCGAGCCACCGCCGGTGACGAGGATGCGCTTGCCCTTCAGCAGGTCTTTCTGAAACATGGGATGCCTTACAAGGTGTCGGTGGTGCCGAAGATCGCGGTGGCCTGCGCCGACAGCACGCCGCCGTTGCCATGCGCGAGTGCGATGCGCGCGCCCGCCACCTGGCGATCGCCGAGGCCGCCGCGCAGCTGCCGCACCGCTTCGATGATGGTGAAGATGCCGTACATGCCGGGGTGCACGCACGACAGACCACCGCCGTTGGTGTTCACCGGCAAGCGGCCTCCCGGTGCGATGGCGCCACCCGACACGAACGCGCCGCCTTCGCCCTTCGCACAAAAGCCCAGGTCCTCGAGGAACAGGATGGGGTTGATCGTGAACGCGTCGTAGAGCTCCAGCACGTCGACATCGGCGGCGCGCAGGCCGGCCATGTCGAACGCGCGGCGGCCGGACTCGACCGCCGCGGTGCTCGTGAGCACCGGCATCTTCGCGATCTGGCGATGCGACAGCGCCGTGCCGACACCGAGCAGGTGGACCGGCGTGACATCGAACTGCCGCGCCCGATCGGCCGCGACCAGCACCACGGCGCCGGCACCGTCGGTGACGAGGCAGCAGTCGCGCACCGTCAGCGGGTCGCATACCATGCGCGACGCGAGGCAGTCGGCGATCGTCAGCGGCTCGCGCATGAAGGCCTCGGGGTTCAGCCGCGCCCAGGCGCGCGCGGCGACCGCCACCTCGGCCAGCTGCTCGCGCGTGGTGCCGAACTCGTGCACGTGGCGCGCGGCCGCCAGCGCGTACGACGTGGGCGGGTTCAGAGGCTGGTACGGCGCCTCGTAGGGCAAGGGGTCGAGCGCCGAACGCATGCGCGCGAGCTCGGCGCGGCCGGTGCCGCTGCGCTGCGTGCTGCCGTAGCAGACCAGCGCGACCTGGCACACGCCCGCCTGGATCGCGAGCGCCGCGGTCAGCAGGTGGCCGACGAACGACGAGCCGCCGACCGTCGTGCCGTCAACCAGCGTCGGGTGAATGCCCAGCGCCTCGGCCACACCCAGCGACCACATCGACGACGAGACGCTCGCGGTGAACAGGCCATCGACATCGGCCGGCTTCAGCCCGGCCTCGGCCAGCGCCTGCGCGACCGCCAGCGACAGGATCTCCAGCTCGGTGAAGCCCGGCGCCTCGCCGCAGCCGGCCGTGCCGACGCCGACCACCGAGATCGCTCCGCGCAGCGGCGAACTCATGACTGCACCTCGGGATCCGGCGCGAAGACGAGCAAGGCGTCGGCGCCAGGGAGCAAGGGCCGCGCGACCACGCGCAGGCCGATGCGCACCTCATGCGGCGCGAGGCCTTCGACCCGCGACATCAGCCGCACACCTTCGTCGAGGTCGATCAGGCACACGCCGAGATCGCCACCCGCGTCGGGCCGACGTCGCACCGTGGTCGCCGCATGCACGACGCCGCGGCCGCGGCTGACCAGCCACTCGAAACCGGTGCCGGCACAGTGCGGACACATCACGCGTGGCGGGAAGTGCACGGCGCCGCAGGCCGCGCATCGCGGCAGCTCGAAGCGGCCCTGCGCCAACGCGTCGGCGTAGCGGCCCTGCGCGCCGACAGCACGCTGCGATTCGATCGCTATGGATGTCATATCTGATCACTGATTAGATTGAGGCGAATTATGAGGAGTCACGGCTCGCAGAACACTATGGTTTTCCCCAGGATGGCGTCGTCGATCAATCTGCTCGCCGATCAGATTGCAGCGCGCGCCTCGCTCGATTAAGCTTGCAGCACCTCATGAGCAAGAACACGATGACAAGCGCCGCGGCACGGCGCTCCCTTGGCGCGAAGGCGCGCACTGACCCCGCTCCGCCACGCGCCTACCACCACGGCAACCTGCGCGATGCGCTGGTCCAGCGGGGTGTCGAGATCCTCGAGACGCAAGGCCCCGCCGCACTGAGCCTGCGCCAGGCGGCGCGCGACGTGGGCGTGTCGCAGACCGCCCCGCTGCACCACTTCGACGGCAAGGTCGGCTACCTCGCGGCGATCGCGGCCGAGGGGTTTCGCCTGCTGTTCGAGCAGCGCGTGCAGGCGCTGCGCAACCAGCACGACCCGGCCGATCGCCTGCTCGGCGTGATGCTCGCGCATCTTCGGTTCGCCGTCGACCATGGCGCGCTGTTCCACGTCATGTACGGCCCCGACATCCCCGACAAGGCGATGTTTCCCGATCTCGAACAGGCTGCGTCGCGCTCCTACGGCATCCTCGAAGCCTGCGTCGGTGACTACCTCAACCTGCGCCAGGCACCGCTCACGCGCGTGCGCCCGTCCACGCTCGCGGCCTGGACCGCCTGCCATGGTCTCGCCACCGTGATGGCGCAGCGCCAGAACGCCTGGGGCATCGTGCGCAAGGACCCGATGAAGATAGGCCGCGATGTGTTCGCGATCTTCATCGCGGGGCTGGACCACGTGGTCGCCACCAAAGACGGCTGAAGGCAAAAGGAGGTCGACCGACAACGTTGGCGCGCGTGCGCCGACGCCCGGGAGCACCGGCGCGCGGACCGATGACTTGCCTCGAGGGTTCATGGCAGGCGATCAGTGCGGCGACGGCGCGAGCTCGATGACGGCATCGACCGCATAGGCGCCCTGGTCTTCGGGCATCGCCAACACGGGGTTCAGGTCGATGGACTGCAGGCGCGGCCCCGCCGCCACTGCAAAAGCCGACAGCTGCGACAGCATGCGCGCCAGCGCCCGGATGTCGACCGGCGGCTTGCCGCGCGCGCCCAACAGCAGAGGTGCGCCTTTGATCGAGCGGATCATCTCCTCGGCGACATCGGGGCCGAACGGGCAGCGGCGCAGCACGACGTCCTTCAGCACCTCGACGAAGATGCCGCCGACGCCGAACACTGCGATCGGGCCGAACACCGGATCCCGGTGCACGCCGAGAATGCACTCGATGCCACCGCGCAGCTGGCGCGCGACGAGCACCTCCTCGATGCGTGCCGCCGGCGCGGCCACGCGGGCACGCTGCCGCAGCAGTGCGAAGCCGTCGCGCACCGCGGCCTCGTCGGTCACGTCCAGCAGCACGCCGCCGATCTCGGACTTGTGCACGATGTCGGGCGAGAGGATCTTCAACACCACCGGGAAGCCCAGCTCGCGCGCGGCCGCCACCGCGTCATCGGCGCTCGTGCACGCACGCTCCGGCGCACAGGCGATGCCGGCCTGCGCCAACAGACGCTTGGCCTCGGATTCGTTCGGTGCGGCGGTGGGCAGTGGCGCCACGGACAAGGCGGGCGCAGGCAGGCCCGGCGCAGTCGCGAAAGCATCACCGAAGCGCCCCATCGCGGCAATCGCGGCGACTGCGCGGGTCGGATCGTCGAACACGCTGAAGCCGGCGTCTTCGTAGGCACGCACCTGCTCGCGCGAGGCGAGCAGCGACAGCACGAACAGCCGATCGGGGTGCCGATCGCGCACCGCGCGCATCTGCGCGAGCAGTTGGGGCGCGATCGTCGGCACGCCACCGGTGTAGGTAAAGAAGCCCAGGATCGAGCGGTAGCCGCCCGCCTCGACCAACGCGTCGGTGAAGCGACCGGCGAGTGTCGGATTGTTGAGGAATTGCGCGGTGCAATCGACCGGGTTGCGTGGCGCCGCAAAGGGCAGCATCTCGCGCAGCTGCGCTTGTGCGGCGACGGGCATCTCGGGCAGCGGCAGGTCCAAGTCCTCGGCCGCGTCGGAGATGATCACGCCGGCACCACCGCTGACCGTTATCACGCCGAGCGTGTTGCCGGCCGGGTAGATGCGCCGCGTCGCCAGGCGTGCGATGTCGAGCAGTTGCTCGGTGGATTGCGCGCGCACGACGCCGAACTCGGCGAGCACCGCGCCGATGACCAGGTCGTCGCCGGCGATCGACGCGGTGTGCGACTGCGCAGCCGCGCGGCCGACGCGGCTGCGGCCAACTTTCATCATCACGACCGGCTTTTTTGCGCGCCGCGCCGCTGCCAGCGCAGCGATGAAACGGTCGGCATCGCGGATGCCCTCGGAGTACAAGGCAATGACCTCGGTGTCGGCGTCGTCGACCATCGCCTGCAGCATGTCGCCGAGCGTCAGATCGGCTTCGTTGCCGGTCATCACGCAGGCTGACAGGCCGATGCCGTGGGCCGTCGCCACGGCGAGCAGATGCCCGCCGTAGGCACCCGACTGGCTGACGATCCCGACCGGCCCCGGGCGCGGCATGCCGAGCTCGACGCTGGAGACGAAGCTTCCGTAGAAGCTGCTGCGCGTGTGCAGCAGGCCCAGCGTGTTCGGCCCGAGCAGGCGCATGCCGTGTGCGCGTGCGGCGGCCATCAGATCGCGCTGCAGCAGGTCGCCCTCGGCGCCGGACTCGGCGAAGCCGGCGCTGAAGACGATCGCCGACTTCGCGCCGCGCGCGCCCAGCTCGGCGACAGTGGCGGCGACTTGCGCCGCCGGCAGCGCGACGATGCCGACATCGGGCGTTTCGGGCAGCGCCGCCACCGATTCGTAGGCCGCGAGCCCCTGCACGTGGCGCCGCTTCGGGTTGACCGGCATCAGCCGTCCGCGATAGCCCTGGCGGAGCATGTACGCGATCGGCCGGCCGCCGATGCGCAGTGGGTCGTCCGAGGCACCGATCACTGCGACCGAACGCGGACGCAGCAGGGCTTGCAGTGCTGCGCTCGTCATCAATCGACCTTGGCGCCAGAGGCCTTCACGACCTTGCCCCAGTTCGCGATCTCGGCTTTGACCAGCGCACCGAAGTCGGCCGACGATGACCAGTGCGGCATCGAGCCCAGACCGGTGATGCGCTCGGTCACGTCGGGCAGCGCAAGCACTGCCCTGATCTCCCGGCTGAGCTTGGCGATCACCTCCTGGGGCGTGCGGGCGGGCGCCATCACGCCGTTCCAGCCGATCGCCTCGAAGCCCGGCACGCCGGCTTCGGCAACGGTCGGCAGCTCGGGCGCGGCCGCCGAGCGCGCCGCACTGGTCACCGCCAGCCCCTTGAGGCGGCCGCCGCGCACGTGCGGCAAGGCCGAGATCATGTAATCGAACGCGACCTGCACGTGGCCGGCCATCACGTCGCTCAGCGCCGGTGCGCTGCCCTTGTAGGGCACGTGCGTCATCTTGACGCCGGCCATCATGCAGAACAGCTCGACCGCGAGATGCGTGGACGAGCCGTTGCCGGCCGACGCGAAGGCCAGCTCGCCGGGCTTGGACTTGGCCAGCGCGATCAGCTCCTTGATCGTGGTGACCGGCAGCGACGGGCTGACCGTCACCACCATCGGGCTGCTGATGAGCTGCGCGATCGGGACCAGATCGGTCCCGAGGTCGTAGCCGAGCTTGGGGTACAGCGACGGGTTGACTGCATGCCCGGTCGTGACCAACACCAGCGTGTAGCCATCGCCCGCCGAACGCGCGGCCGCCTCGGCGCCGACGGTACCGCCCGCACCGCCGCGGTTGTCGATGACGACTGGCTGGCCCAGCCGCGCCGAGAGCTTGTCGCTGACCAGGCGCGCCGAGATGTCGGTCGGCCCACCAGGCGCGTACGGGACGATCAACTTGATGGGCTTGTCCGGATAGGCCCCGGCCCTGACAGCGCCGGTGCCGGCAACGCCGCCGAAGCCGGCAAGTGCAGCGACGAACTCGCGTCGCGTGGGGAAGCGCATGGGTGTCTCCTTGTCGGGATCATCGGTCTGATCGTCTGCGGCGATGCTAGGAACGCCGTCATACTCGGTCCAATACTTTCGGGCACCTCAGACATACACAGGAGGTATGGCATGGAATTGCGTCAGCTGCGCCAGTTCGTCGCCGTGGCCGAGGCGAAAGGCTTCTCGGTGGCCGCCCAACGCCTTTGCATGGCGCAACCGCCGCTGTCGGTGGCGATCCGCAAGCTCGAACAGGAGCTGGGCGCAGCGCTGTTCCGGCGCGAGGCCCGCGGGGTTCGGCTCACCGCCGCAGGCACAGCGGCACTCGAATCCGCACGCCGCTGTCTGCGGGAAGCCGAGCAGTTCACGGCCAACGCGCGCGCCGCCGACAAAGGCGAGGCCGGGCACCTGTGCGTCGGCTTCATCGGCTCGGTGACCTTCGCGCTGCTACCGCACATCGTGCAGGCTTTCGGCGCACGTTACCCGAACGTCAAGCTCGAGCTGCACGAGGCGACCAACCACGAGGCGCTGACGGCCGTGCAGAGCGGCACGATGGATCTGGGCATCGTGCGCATCCCGGCGCTCCCGCCCCAGAGCGTCGGCCTGCAGGTGATCGGCAAGGACGTGTTCTGCGTCGCGCTGCCCCCAGGCCACCGCCTGGGGCGCCGGCGCTCGCTGCGGCTCACCGAGCTGGCCGACGAACCCTTCGTCGGCTACTTGCCGTCGCAGCCCGGCGCGGGCTTGCATGCGGCCGCGGTGCAGCTGTTCATGCGCGCCGGCATCACGCCGGTCGTGGCCCAGGAGGCGGTTCAGGTGCAGACCGTGATCGGCCTGGTCGCGAGCGGCTTGGGCGTGGCCCTGGTGCCATCGGTGAACGCGCCGCACTCGACGAACCGGGTCGTGTTCCGCCCCTTGAGTGACCCGTCGCAGGACACGAGCATCGGCATCGCGCTCGCCTACAACGTGCAGGGCGAAACGATGGTGTCGCAGCGTTTTCGGGAACTTGTCGGAGAGCTGACGCGGGTACCCAGCGCGCGCTGCGTCAGGCACGCTGGCTGAAGCGCCGCCCGACCAGCGCGGCCCCAGCCGAAGGCGTCGCGCAGCCGCTGCT
>JBDUAG010000242.1:0-6150 GCA_040004785.1 Burkholderiales bacterium
TGTACTTCTTCGTCGGCCAACCCTGACAGGCCGCTCGGTCCCGCCCAGGATGGCGGGTGACGACGTCGCGCAGGCCGAGCTCAGGTGCGCGGCGATTCGAGCGACACCCAGCGCGCGAGCGTCGCGAACATCTCGCCGACGTTGATCGGCTTGGCGATGTGGTCGTTCATGCCGGCGGCCAGCGCGGCGTCGCGGTCGCCGACCATCGCGTTGGCCGTCATCGCGATCACCGGCAGCGTCTGCCGCAGGGGTTGCTGGCGAAGCGCCCGCGTGGCCGCGTAACCATCCATCACCGGCATTTGGCAGTCCATCAGCACCGCGTCGAAGTCGTGGCGTCCCAGCATGTCCAGCGCTTCCTGACCGTTGCGGGCCACGCTCACGTCGATGCCAGCGCCGCCGAGCAGGGCGAGCGCCACTTCCTGGTTGATCTCGTTGTCCTCGACCAGCAGGATGCGGGCACCGCGAAGTCGGGCGCGCGGGTCGGCGATGGGCGCGAGCTCTTGCAGCGCATCGTCGATGCTGTCGTCGGCGGGGACCTCGAGCGCCGCATTGCAAGCATCGACGAGCGCCGAGGGTGTGACCGGTTTGACGAGCAGTGCGCCGACCATCGACTCTTGTTCGGCCAGGCTTCGCTGCACCGCGTCACGCGACGAGACCGACATCATCAGCACGACCGGGATCTGCGCTCGCAGTCGGCCGCGCTGCCCGAGGGCCGCGGCACCGCCGGGGCCCTCCATGCCGGGCATGCTCGAATCGACCAACAGCAGCTGGTACGGCGCGCTTGCCGCGTCGGCCTCGTCCATGCGGGGCACCGATTCGTCCGCGCAAGCGACGGCAACGGCATCCAGACCCAGGGCGACGCAGGTCGTGGTGAGCACCTCGCGTGCACCCGCGTTGTCGTCGACGATCAGCACACGGGTCCCGCGCAAGCCCTCGGCGCGGCGCCCGACCCATGTCGACGCGGCTGCGTCCGTCTGCAGGCCGAAGCGCAGCGTGAAGCGGAAGCGACTGCCGCGCGTTGCTGCGCTGTCGACCTCCAGTTCGCCACCCATCAGCCGCACGATGTGCCGGCTGATCGCCAGACCCAGGCCGGTGCCTCCGTAGCGACGGCTGGTGGATGCGTCGGCCTGCGAGAACGGCCGGAACAGGCGCTGCTGCACCTCGGCGCTCATGCCGATCCCGGTGTCGCGGACCTCGAAGAGCAGCGCCACCGATGCCGCGTCGCACGACAGCACCTTCACGACCACGGTGACCTCACCACGCTCGGTGAACTTGACGGCGTTGTCGCCGAGGTTGAGCAGCACCTGTCCGAGCCGCGAAGGATCGCCCACCAGTGCCGTCGGCAGCTGTGGCGACAGGTCCAGCAGCAGCTCCAGACCCGCCTGATCGGCCCGCATTCCGAGCACGCTGACGAGGTTGTCCAGCGTCTTGTCCAGCGAGAACGGGATGGCCTCCATCTCCAGCTTGCCGGCCTCGATCTTCGAGAAGTCGAGGATGTCGTTGATGATGCCCAGCAGCGATTCCGCTGCGGCCTGCGCCTTGCGCACGTAGTTGCGCTGTAGCGGTGCGAGCTCGCCCTGCAGCGCCAGCGCCGACATGCCCAGGATCGCATTCATCGGCGTGCGGATCTCGTGGCTCATGTTGGCGAGGAAGGCGCTTTTGGCCTCGTTGGCTGCCTCGGCGGCGTCGCGTGCCAGCCGCAGTTCGACGGTGCGCTGCTGCACCGTCTGTTCGAGCTCGTCCTGATGGCGGCGCCCCGCGGCCTCGGCCTGCTTGCGCTCGGTGAGGTCATAGGCCAGGCCGACGAAGCCGGTGATCCGGCCCGCTTCACCGTGCTGCGCCGTCAGCGCGAGTTGCACCGGCAGGCGAGTACCGTCCTTGCGGATGAAGCTCCATTCGACATTGTCGACCAGACCGCGACGCGCTCGGGCGAAGAAGACCTCCAGGCCGGGCTCGATGGTGACGCCCAGTTCCGCAGATAGCACACGCGCACGGCGTGCGATCTCGTCGGGGTCGTGCCAATTCATCGGGGTCAGCTTGCCCACCACCTCGTCGGCGGTGTAGCCCAGCATGGGCTCGGCCGCGCGGTTGACGAGGGTGACCACGCCTTCCGGGGTCACCGAGATGATGCCCGACCCGACGTTGTCCAGCACCGTTCGGTGCAGGGCCGAGAGGTGGCGCAGCTCGGCGTCCCGATCCTCGACCGCCTGCATCATCGCGTTGAAGCCCCGGCCCAGCCGCGCGACCTCGTCGGCCCCGGCGACCGGCACGCGGTGGCTGTAATCGGCCTGCATGCGCACCTGGTCCGCGGCCTGTGCCAGCGCCGCGATCGGGCTGACGACGCTGCGCTGCAGCGCAGCCAGCAGGCCGAGCGCGACGAGCGTCAGCAACCCGACCGTGCCTGCGGCGATCATCATCAGCGCGTCGCGGGTCTGGCGCTCGAGGTCCCCCAGGTGCATCACCAGATGCAGGTGCGCGCCGTCGTGCAGCGCCCGCACCAGATCGACCGTGCGCCGATCCGGCGAGACCTGTACGCCGGCGGGGCGTCGCGGTGCCGGCGATGTCTGCGGTCGGGCACTGTAGCGGGCCAGTTCGCGACCGTCGGCCAGCACGATCTGCGCCTCGAGGATCTGCGCATTCGCGCGCAGCGTGTCGAGGATCTCCTGGGCCCGGGTCGCGTCGCCGAACGCCACCGCCGCCTCCGCGCCCACGGAGACCAGCTCGGCATAGGGTTCGACGACGCCGCGTGCACGTTCTTCGAGGGTGACACGCTCGAGCAGCATGAAGCCACCGCCAGCCGCCGCGAAGGCCAGCACGGCCGCGACGAACAGCGCCAGCCCCAGCCTGCCGCGGATGCCGGCCGGATGCCACAAGCTCATCGCCACTTCCTCAGCGCGCCGTTCTCCACGACCTCGCGCGAGACCTCCAGCATCTTCGATGGGATCGTCAGCGCGACGGCGCGTGCCTGGTCCAGGTTGATGCTCATCTCGATGCGCTCGCCGGCCAGCAGCCGGATGATGCCGCCCTCGTCGAGAAACTCCGGCGCGTGGCCCACCGTCAGGACCGGCTGCTTCTTCAACTCGGCCAGCACGGCGCGGCGCTCGGCGGCGAGGGGCAGATCGACGAAGACGATCTGGCAGGCCGGGAGTTGGTCCAGCCGGGTGGCATGCACGATCTCGAACGCCCGACCCTGCTCGATGCGACCCTGGAAGGTCGCCTCCAGCGCGCTGTCGAGGTGGTTGCGGCCGATGAGGCAGACGAGCCAGGGTGACTGCTCGCTGGCGAAGGCGCGCGTCGGCCAGGTCACGTAACGGGCGAAGTTGCGCAGGAACGCGGCTTCGACCCGGGCCGGGTGCTCGGCGGGCTGATCCTGCGCGGCCAAGCCGCCGTGCAGCAGCGCGGCCAGCAGGCATCCGACCACCGCACTGCGGTCCGGACGGAGCCGCCCAGGCCGCCTCACAACGTAGCCCGCAGCGTCAGCAGGACTTCGCGCGGGCGCGCCCGCGTGCTCTGCGACGGCCGGTACGTGGCGCCGCCGAGGTTCTTGCCCGCCAGCTCCAGACTCAGGCGCCGCCCGCCCGACAGCCACGAATAGCCGGCCAGCGCATTGACGAGCGCGTAACTCTGGCGCGAGGACGGCGGCCCGTCGGGCAGCAGCGTCTGGTCGCGAACGATGTTGACGCCGCCGCCCAGGTAGGCACCCTCGAGGCGGCCCGAAGAAAAGTCGTAGCGCGTCCACAGGTTGGCCAGGTGTGGGGCGCTCATCGGCAGCCTGGCGCCGTGCAGCAGGCTCGCGTTCTTGTAGTTGAGCTGCCCGGCGGCGTCCAGCGAGGCGGGGTCCTGCGCGAGGATGGCGCTGTCGTTGCCAGTGACCTCGACGATGCGCGCGTCGATGTAGCTGTACGAGAGGTACACCTGCCAGTTCGGCACCGGCGTGAGCGTGAGGTCGAGCTCGACGCCGCGCGAACGTTGCTCGCCGCTCTGCAGGTTGTAGATCACGACGGCGCCAGCGGCGTTCGTCTGCGACAGGTCGTTGACGATCCTGCGGTTGCGCAGGTCGAACACACTCAGCGTGCCGGAGACGCGGCCCTCCAGCAGTTCGGCCTTCACGCCGAGGTCGAAGCCCTTGCCTTCGGAGGGCGCGGCAGGTGCGGTCGAACCGTCGGGTTGAAAAAGAATGCGCGCGCCGGGCACGAAGGATTCGGCGTACGAGGCGAAGGCAGAGAGTTCGGGCGTGAGTTTGTACAGCACGCCTAGCTGCGGCGTGACCTTTCGTGCGGCAAGTTGATCGACCTGCCGGGTGAGGTTGTTGGTGATGTCGCTGCGGGTGGAGGTCAGTCGCCAGCCGGCGAGCAGCAGCAGGCGCTCGTCGAACAGGCCCACCGTGGCGCCGGCATACACGGACTTGTCGACGGAATCCGAGCGGGTGTTGGTGGCGTTCTCGGTGAGTGCGGAAAGCGGGATGTCGACGGCGCGGTTCCAGGTCGATGAATCGCGCAGGTCCCACAGCGGCAGCGGCGATGCGATCGGGTTGCTGCCCAGGGCCGGGTCGTTTGGCGCCTGGGCGGCCCGGTTGTCGAACCGCCGTTTGACATGCTGCACGCCGAGCAGCACGCGCAGGCTCGCGGCGCCGAGCCGAAACCGGCCGACAGCATCGACCGAGACTGTCTCGCCGCGGTTGGTGTAGGTCTGCGCCCGCAGCCGCCGGCCCTGCAGGAACGTTGCGTTGTTGGGCATGCCCAAGTTGCCCGAGGCGAGCGCGTCGATGCTGTAGTACTGCCTCGCATAGGCGCCGCGCAGGTTCCAGTGCTCGTCGGCTCGGAAGTCGACCCAGGCGCTCAGGCCTTCGGATGCGCTGCGCCGGTAGTCCACATCCGACATGCTGTTCCACGTATCCGGCAGGCCCGGCACGTCGACTCCCAGCAGGTTGGGGTCGGACGCCGTCGGCACGACGCCGCTCTGCCGCCCATAGCCCGGCTTCTGCATGATCTGCGGAGACTCGAGCTTGCGGAAGTTCTCGTACTTGAGCGACACGCTGACGCGATCGCTGGGCTGCCACTGCAGCGCCGGCGCGATGTTGCGGGAGTGCGCGTCGTAGGGCTCCCAATAGTGGATGTCCTGGTCGTAGGACGCGGCGAGGCGATAGCGCAGCGTGCTCGACACCGGCCCGGTCACGTCGACCTGAGTCCGGTACTGACCGTAAGAACCGACGGTGACGTCTCCCGTGGCCGCGAAACGCGCTTGCGGACTTTTGGTGATGATGTTGACGATGCCACCGGGCGCGACCTGTCCGTACAGGAATGACGATGGGCCCTTGACCACCTCCACGCGCGCGACGTTGGTGAAATCGAAGATCGACGGGCCGATCGAGCCGTCGCGCAGGATCTGCGTGCCACCCGGCACGGAGCTCACCGCGAACCCGCGGATGGCGAGGTTGGCGTTGCCTTCGTTGAAGTCGTTGCTGCGGTAGGTGACGCCGGGCGAATAGCGGGCGATGTCGTGAATGGTGCGCGGGTTCTGATCCTTGATGAAGGACTCGGTGAACGCCTGGATCGGGAACGGCAATTCCCGCACCGGGGCATCGACGCGCGAGGCGGACACCGCATTCGAGGCGCGGTAGCCCCGATCCAGGTGGCTGGACACGTCGAAGGGCGAGACGCGCACGTTCACCAGCTCGGTGATGTCCATGTCGGCGACGTTGCGGCCTGCAGGCCCTTCCTCGCTGAGGCCGCTACCGGCGGCGATGACTGGAACCGACGCCAAGCCTGCCAGCACCATTCCGGTGAATTTCGCCCACCGTCCGGCCGTCTGCGCACAGCAAGTTGCCATCAGTGCTCCCACTTGGCCCCAGTTTGGGTCAGTCTATCGCGCCCACCCCTGGAAAGGTGCAGTCTTAGCGCGTCCGCGTGAGGTAACGCTTGCGCCAGAAGACCCAGCTCAGGCCCAGGCCGAGCACCAGCATCACGCTGAAGACGATCCAGAAGCCGCGCGCGCTGTGAATCAGCGGCAGGCCCTCGAAGTTCATGCCGAAGAAGCCGGTCACCAGATTCAGCGGCAGGAAGATCGCGGTCAGCACGGTGAGCGTGCGCATGATCTCGTTGGTGCGGTGGCTCTGCGCCGAGAAGTGCATCTGCACCGCGTTCTCGGCCA
>JBDUAG010000243.1:0-6101 GCA_040004785.1 Burkholderiales bacterium
CGGTGCCACAGAGGCCCGTGAATGCGACCCGCACCTGCACCTGGCCGGCCGCCGGAGGCGCCGCTTCGACCTCCGCCGTTTCGACTACTCCGTCGCCTACGTAGCGTGCTACCTGCACCATCGACTCCTCAAAAGACTAGATGTTTCGGGGCATATTCGGCCAAGTCTAGGACGCGACTGGTCAAATGTCGCCCAAACATCTAATGTTTGTCGAACCGGCGACCTTCATCTCCAGAAAACGAGGAGCGCTCTCCGTATGACCTCCATCACGTCGGTGACAGTGACCGACATCCGCTTCCCGACTTCGCTCACCCAGGATGGCTCGGACGCGATGAACAAGGATGGCGACTACTCGGCCGCCTACGTGCACATCGCCACGGACGATCCCGGCCTCTCCGGCTTCGGCTTCACCTTCACGATCGGCAGGGGCAACGACCTGTGCGTCGAGGCGGCCAGGCAACGCGGGATTCCGCTGGTCGGTCGCTCCGTCGACGAGGTGGTCGGCGACCTTGGAGCCGTCTATCGCGAATTGCAGAGCGACTCCCAACTGCGCTGGCTCGGACCGGACAAGGGCGTCATCCACCTCGCCCTGGCCGCGGTCATGAACGCGGTGTGGGACTTGGCCGCCCGCGTTGCGGGTAAGCCCCTCTGGCGGTTGCTGGCCGAGATGACGCCAGAGCAGCTGGTCGACGCGGCCGATCTGCGCTACCTCTCCGATGCCCTCACGCGCGACGAAGCGCTCGCGATGCTCAGGGAACTCGAACCAACCCGCCAGTCGCGCATCGAACAGATGGCTGCGAGTGGTTACCCGTGCTACACGACGAGCGCGGGCTGGCTCGGGTACTCCGACGACAAGCTGCGCCGGCTGTGCCAGGAGGCAGTGGATGCCGGCTACCGCCATGTGAAACTGAAGGTCGGCGCCGACCTCGCCGAGGACATCCGCCGTCTCACGATCGCTCGGGAGGTCATCGGCCCTGACGCAGCCCTCATGATCGACGCGAACCAGGTCTGGGATGTGCCCCAGGCCATCGAGTGGGTCACCGCGCTCGCCGAGTTCCGCCCGCTGTGGATCGAGGAACCGACCAGCCCGGACGACGTGCTCGGCCACGCGGCCATCCGCAGGGCGGTCGCGCCGATCGGGGTCGCATCGGGGGAGCACGGGATGAACCGGGTGCTGTTCAAGCAGATGTTCCAGGCCGGCGCACTCGACTACTGCCAGCTCGACGCCGCGCGCCTCGGAAGCGTGAACGAAATTCTCGCGGTGTACCTGATGGCCAGGAAGTTCGGCGTTCCGGTGTGCCCGCACGCGGGCGGGGTTGGGTTGTGTGAGCTCGTGCAGCACCTGTCGATCTTCGATTACGTGGCCGTCTCCGGCAGCCTCGAGGGGCGCGTCACCGAGTACGTGGACCACCTGCACGAGCACTTCGTCGACCCGTGCGTGGTTACGGACGGCAGCTACCACCTGCCCACGCAGCCGGGCTACAGCGCCGAGATGTTCGGCTCGTCGGTGGACGAGTTCCGCTACCCGGAGGGCTCCTACTGGGCGGGGTCGGCCAGCGAATCGTCGTCGTGAACGAAGTCCTCGATCACCAGTAGGTGATGGCCCATCAGCAGCCGCGCACGATCCGGGTCGTGCGCGGTGAGTGCCGCGAGGATGCTCTCGTGGTCGTGGAACGCCCGCTGCACCTGCTCCTCGTGCTGCTGGCCGATCGTGCGACGGGCGAGCATCGTGCGGTCGGCGAGCGCGTCGACCAGTGCGGCGAGCGGCCCGTTGTCCGACGCTTTCGCGATCACCCGGTGGAAGGCGATGTCGGCGCTGATCACCGTCTCGTGGTCGGTCACGGGACTCGCGAATACAACGGCCCGAGCGCCATCGAGGATGGCGGCGGCAGCAGCCAGCTGGTCGTCGCTGATCCGCACCGCAGCGCGAGCCGCGGCCTCCGACTCCAGCACCCGCCGCACGGCGTGCAGGTCGTGCCGGTGCTCCGGTGACTGCAGGTCGACCATGAACGCCATCGGCGCCAGCAGCAGTTCGGAGTCGAGCGACGTGACGTAGGTTCCGTCGCCCTGCCGCGTCTCCAGTACACCCATGATGCAGAGGGCGCGCACTCCCTCGCGCAGGGATCCGCGCGAGACACCCAGAGCCACGGCGAGATCCTTCTCGATCGGCAGGCGGGAACCGGCGCCCAGTTCGCCCCGAGTGATCATCGACTTGATGCTCTGCACCACGACATCCGTCTGGGAGAGCCCGGCGGGAGGTTTCAGGGCAGTCGCTGGTTCCGGGCTCGTCACGGGGCAATCCTAGGTGCGGGCCGGGGAGATCTGATGAATGTCGGCCGCGCCCGTCTCCTGGGCGCGAGTCCTGCGGGGCGCGAAGTGCACTGCATTAGTCTGACCTATCTCCGTCGAACGGCTCTCGGAGTGACGGTTTCCCCACTATTGAGGTCTAGACATCATATCTTTTCTTTCAAAACGCTAGACATCATACGTTTGTGTCGTTAGAGTCGCCCGCAACAGCAAGGAGGCTGTGTTGCTCGAGACGCGTTCCACCGCGAAGGCCGACCAGCCGGTCGCAGCGCCACCCGAAGGCGCTGCGACCGCGCCGGTGGGCAGCGCGTCTACTCCGGCTCGCGTGCGGTTCGTCGGTGTGCTCCTCGCGCTGCTCCGGCTCGGACCCCTGCTCATCCTGCTCGTGCTCATCGCCGTCCTGGCCAACCTGTCCCCCGTCTTCTTCACGCCCCAGAACCTGGGCAACGTGCTCACGCAGAGCGCCGCGATCGCCATCCTCGCGATCGGCCAGTTGCTCGTGATCCTCACCCGCGGAATCGACCTGTCGGTCGGGTCCACCGTGGCTCTGTCGGCAGTGGTTGGTGCCCTCGTGTTCGCCCAGACCGCATCGGGCGTGGCCACGATCCTGGCCATGCTCATCACCGGCGCGCTCGTGGGTGTCGCGAACGGGTTCGGGTATGTGTTCGGCAAGCTTCCGCATCCATTCATCGTTACGCTCGCGACGCTCGGCATCGCGCGCGGCCTCGCACTGGGGCTGTCGGGTGGCCAGCCGATCTCCGGGATGCCCGACGTAGTCACCGCCCTCGGCGGCGGGTCGGCAACGTGGCTGGCCCCGTGGTTCCCCAACGCGGCGTTCCTGGTGGCGGGCGTCGCCATCCTCGTCACAATCCTGCTGCGCAAGACGGTCTGGGGCCGCTGGATCTACGCCGTCGGAGGCAGCCCGGAGGGCGCGCGCCGGGTCGGCATCCCGCGCGATCGGGTCATCATCTCCGTCTACATCATGAGCGGGATGCTCGCCGGAGTCGCGGCGATCATCACCTCCGGCCGGCTGAACGCCGGATCGCCCACCTTCGGCGAGCTCGCGGAACTGGACGCGATCGCGGGCGTCGTGATCGGCGGGGCGAGCTTCCTCGGTGGTCGCGGACACGTGGGCAATGCTCTCGTCGGCGCGCTCATGATCGGGGTGATCCGCAATGGCATGAACCTGCTGAATGTCGAGGCATTCCTGCAACTCATCGTGATCGGCGTGGTCATCTTCATCGCCGTCGAATCCGACGTCATCCGCGGCCGGCTCGAGGGCAGATTCCGCGTACTGAAAGCGGCAACGGCATGAGCGCGGCGCCCACCCTGGCGATCCGGGATGCGACCAAGCGCTTCGGCGCGGTGCTTGCCCTCGACTCCGTGTCGCTCGAGGTGACGGCCGGTGAGGTGCTCGCCCTGCTCGGCGACAACGGCGCCGGCAAGTCGACCCTCATCAAGTGCATCAGCGGAGTTCACCGCCTCGACAGCGGAACGATCGAAGTGGATGGCGCCCCCATCCACATGACCAACCCATCCGTCGCCCGCGCGGCCGGCATCGAGACCGTCTACCAGGACCTCGCGCTCTTCGACAACCTCGACACGACCGCGAACTTCTTCGCCGGCCGCGAGGAGGCGGTGCCGTCCTGGCTGCCGCGCGGAATGCGCTGGATGAGCAACAAGCGCATGAACGCGCACTCCGCGGAGGTCGTCGGCCGCCTCAAGATCAATCTCCCCAGTCGCACCGCCTCGGTCGGCATGATGTCGGGCGGCCAGCGCCAGGCCATCGCCGTCGCCCGCAGTGCCGCGTTCGCCTCGCGTGTCGTCATCCTCGATGAGCCGACCGCAGCCCTCGGGCTGCGCGAGTCCCGGCAGGTGCTCGACCTCATCCTCAGACTCCGTGATGAGGGGTGCGCGGTGATTGTCATCTCGCACGCCATGGATCACGTGATGGAAATCGCCGACCGCGCGGTCGTCATGCGCCGGGGCCGCGTGGTCGGTGAAGAACCTTCGAAGCCCGAAAGTCGGGCTCGCCTCGTTTCACTGATCGTGGGTGGCGACGACTGACGTCGCCTCCCACGCTCACCCCTGACCCCGGCACCCACCCAACCAAGAAAAGGAATGCGATGAAGAAGCCCCTCTTTCTCGCCGCTGCAGCGGCAGCGACGATCGCCCTGTCCCTCACAGGGTGCTCCACCCCCGCCACCACCGGCGGGGGCAGCGACGATGGCGTCCTGACGATCGGACTCATCACCAAGTTCCCCGTGGACTTCTACGACGTCATGGTCGACGCCGCGAAGGCCTGGGACGCCGATGAGGCCGGCGCGGAGGTCATCTTCGCGCAGGGCAAGAGCGGTACAGACGACGAGGGCGAGATCGCGGCGATCCAGTCGATGGTGACCCAGGGCGTCGATGCCATTGCGATCACCCCGACCAGCCCGAACGTGGCGGGCGAGCTGCAGAAGGCCGTCGACGCGGGCATCCCCGTGATCCTGATCGACAACGACATCCCCGATTGGGACGGCAAGACGGCGGTCGTCGCGACCGACAACTTCGCCGGTGGCCAGCTGGCTGGCACCTGGCTGAAGGACAACCTGCCAGCCGGGGCGAAGCTCGCCGTGCTGCAGGGTGTGCTCGGCAACCCGTCGCTCGACGACCGGGTGAAGGGCATGCTCGACACGCTCGGCGACGCGGCCGCCGTCGTGGCGACCACGCCGACCGATTGCGACCAGACGAAGGGGCTCAACGCCGGGCAGGACGTCCTGACGGCGAACCCCGACCTGACCGCGATCTACTCCGCCTGCGGCCCGCCGCTGATCGGTGCGCTCGAGGCGGTCAAGTCGGCCGGCCGCGAGGGTCTGATCACGGTTGGTTTCGACGCGTCGTCGGACGAGGTCAAGGCGATCATTGCCGGTACGGAGTCCGCGTCGGTGGCACAGTTCCCCGCGAAGATGGGCAGCCTCGGCGTGCAGGCCGCGTTCGACGCGGCCAGCGGCAAGAAGGTCGACGCGAACATCGACACCGGAACCGAGATGGTCACGAAGGACAACGCGGCCGACTTCCAGTAGCCGCGTAGCAAGGGCCACCGTGCCGGTCGCGCATTTCGCCGACCGGCACGGTGAACCATGTCACAAGGGCTGCAGTGTGAGCGTTCGCATCCCAGCAAGTAGGCGCCCCGCGGCCCGACGCGCACCGTAGACTGCCCGATAACCCGCGTTGGGGCGGGGACACGATCCGACGGGTGCAAGTGACGGTGTTCTCTGTTTCGCGGTTGCGGGCGAGCGCGGCCACCCTGTCGTCGATCGTTGCCGTGCTGGCACTCGTCACCGGTTTCAGCATCGGGACCTCCGCGTACCTCGACGCCCAGGGCACGAGGGGAATCCAGGCGGGCCTCGCCAACCGGGCGGGAGCCGACGTCGCGCTGCGCGCTTCGCTCACCGTCGCCGAGAATCCGGAGCGGCAGGATGGGGAGGTGCGCGCCGCGATCCGCAGCACGTTCGCGGGCACGGGAGTGCCAATGACCGTCGACCGCACCGTGAGCAGCCACGTCACCGTGCGACCGCACCCAGAGGCGGAGGAACCGGAGGATCGCGGTGGGTCGGCCGCAAGCATCCCGGACATCGCCGACCGGGTGGTGACGGTCGCAGGGGCGGAGCCGACGAAGTCCACCGAGGCATTCGTGCAAGCGGATGCCGCCGCCGCCCTCGGGATCGCTGCGGGCGACCACGTGCTGCTCGCCGGCGAACCGTTCGTGATCTCCGGCACCTGGCGGGTCAAGGACTTCCTCGATCCGC
>JBDUAG010000244.1:0-6091 GCA_040004785.1 Burkholderiales bacterium
CCTCGAGCCACTGCATGACCTCGGCTTCGAGCGGTTCGATGATCAGCAGATCCATTCGCTTGTGAACATTTTGGGAGCGTGGTTCGGCAGTGTCAGGCGAAGTTCATGCGCAGGGCCATGCCAGAATGGCCCGAGCCCGATCAACACGTCAAAGGATTGTAAGCAAATGTTAGTCACCAAAGCTATCTTTCCCGTGGCCGGCCTTGGCACCCGTTTCCTGCCCGCAACAAAGGCCCAGCCCAAGGAGATGCTGCCGGTCGTCGACAAGCCGTTGATCCAGTATGCAGTGGAAGAGGCCTACGCTGCCGGCGTGCGCGAAATGATCTTTGTGACAGGCCGCCACAAGCGGCCGATCGAGGATCACTTTGACATGACTTTCGAACTCGAGGTAGCCCTCGAACAGGCGGGCAAGCAGGAGTTGCTGGACGTCGTCCGAAGCGTCAAGCCCGACGACATGGAATGCATCTACGTGCGCCAGGCACAGGCGCTGGGTCTGGGCCACGCAGTGTTGTGCGGGCAGCGGCTGGTCGGAAACAACCCTTTCGCCGTGCTGCTCGCCGATGACCTGATGGTGGGCACCAAGCCGATCCTGCAGCAGATGGTGGAGCAGTACGAGGAGTGGCGCGTGTCGATCATCGCCGTCCAGGAAGTCCCTGCCGAGCACACGCGACGCTACGGCATCGTCGACGGCACCCCGATCAACGATCACCTGATGGATGTGAGCCGCATCGTCGAGAAGCCGGCCCCCGAAGACGCGCCCTCGCGCCTGGGTGTGGCCGGCCGCTACATCCTGACGCCGGGCGTGTTCCACGAGATCGCGAACCAGTCGCGCGGCGTGGGTGGCGAGATCCAGCTCACCGACGGCATCGCCGGATTGCTGCGGCGCGAGAAGGTCTTCGCCTACCGCTACGAAGGCAAGCGCTACGACTGTGGCAGCAAGGAAGGGTTTCTGCAGGCCAACGTCGAACTGGCGTTGGCACACCCGGTTCTGGGCCCAGGATTCCGCGACTATCTCAAGAGCGTGGAGATCTGAAGCTCAGCGCCGCCGCAGGAAGTGGATGAACTCTTCGTTGCCGCTTTCCTGCTCGACGAGTTCATTGCCGGTCTGCCGCGCAAACGCCTGAAAGTCGCGCATCGAACCCGGGTCGGTCGCGACGACCTTCAACACCTCGCCGCTGCGCATGTCGGCCAGCGCCTTCTTGGCCTTCAGGATGGGCAGCGGGCAGTTCAGGCCACGGGTGTCGAGTTCTTTGTTGGCGGTCGTCATGTCGCTCCTCGTGATCCGGCCATTCTAGGGTCAGGTTCGGGCCGGCAGGTCGACCCACTGCGGTGTGATGCCGCGAGCGGTCAGCCAGTCGGCCACCGCGTAGCCGGTGCCGGCGCGCCAGCACTTGATGTCTTCGGGCCGGTAGAACCGGTACTCGGCGAGCTCGGGTGACAGCACGACCTCACCGCGCGCAACCGCGTGGTAGGCCAAGATGATCTGGTTCATGCGCTGGAAGTCATAGACGCCGACGAGCTTGAGCGAATCAACCGTCAGATTCGTCTCTTCCTTGACCTCGCGCGCGATGCCTTCTTCGGGCGTCTCGCCCGCTTCCATGAAGCCGGTGATCAACGCGAACATGCGACCCGGCCATGCGGCATTGCGGGCCAGCAGCACCTGACCCTCACGATCGGCGCATTCGACGATCGCGGCGAGCACCGGCGTCGGGTTGTTCCAGTGGGTCCAGTCGCAGGCGACGCAGCGCAGCCGCGCCTTCTCGCCGCCGTCTTCCAGCTTCGCGAGCACCTGCAACTCGGTGGCGCAATTCGGGCAGTAATTGAACTGATGGCTCATGCAGGAAACACTCCGGTCGACAGGTACCGATCGCCGCGATCGCAGACGACGAACACGATGGTCGCGTTCTCGACCGCCTTCGCGATCTGCAGCGCGACCCAGCACGCGCCCGCCGCCGAGATGCCCGCGAACAGGCCCTCCTCGGCGGCCATTCGGCGTGCCATGTCTTCGGCGTCGGCCTGGCTCACGTAGACCATCTCGTCGATGATGGTCGGGTCGTAGATCTTCGGCAGATAAGCCTCGGGCCACTTGCGGATGCCGGGGATGCGCGAGCCTTCGCTGGGCTGCGCGCCGATCACGCGCACGGCCTTGCTCCGCTCCTTCAGGTAGCGCGAGGTGCCGGTGATCGTGCCGGTCGTGCCCATCGCGCTGACGAAATGCGTGACGCGCCCGGCGGTGTCGCGCCAGATTTCCGGGCCGGTCGTTTCGTAGTGGATGCGTGGGTTGTCGGCGTTGGCGAACTGGTCGAGCACGCGGCCCTTGCCCTCGCGCTGCATCTGCTCGGCGAGGTCGCGCGCGTGCTCCATGCCACCCGAGCGCGGCGTCAGGATCAGTTCGGCACCGAAGGCCTTCATGGTCTGCGCGCGCTCGATGCTCAGGTCCTCCGGCATGATCAGCAGCATGCGGTAGCCGCGGATCGCGGCAGCCATCGCCAGCGCGATGCCGGTGTTGCCCGAGGTCGCCTCGATCAGCGTGTCGCCCGGTTGGATGTCGCCGCGCTCCTCGGCGCGCTTGATCATGCTGATCGCCGGCCGATCCTTCACCGAACCCGCCGGATTGTTGCCCTCGAGCTTGCCGAGGATGACGTTGCCGCGCTGCTCGTTCTCCGTCCCCGGAATGCGCACCAGGCGCACCAGCGGCGTGTTGCCGATGACGTCTTCGACGGTGTTGTACTTGGGGGGCTTCGCGCTCATGGGATCTCCTGGCGAGGATTCTCGCAGGACAGGAGAAGCCCGTGGTGCCTCGGGTCGGAATCGAACCGACACTCCTTGCGGAACGGGATTTTGAGTCCCGCGCGTCTACCGATTTCGCCACCGAGGCCGGTGCTGTAGAGGGCGCGATTCTGCCACACGCATCGGCCTTGAAATCGGCCGGTCTCGATCCACCCTTAGACTCTGGCGTTTTCGCCATCCACCGGATCCCGCGCATGCCTCCGATGCCTCCCATCACGCAAGCCCTGCTGCTGATCAATGTCGCGGCGTTCTGCGTCGACTACATGCTCGGCGGCCTGCTGACCCGCTGGTTCGCGCTGTACCCGATCGGCGCCGGCTTCCTGCCGTGGCAGGTCGTGACCTACGCGTTCCTGCACGACATCCACAACCTGTTCCACCTGTTCTTCAACATGCTCGGGCTGTGGATGTTCGGCTCCGACCTCGAACGTCTGTGGGGACCGAAGCGCTTCCTGCAGTACTACGCGGCGAGCATCCTCGCGGCTGCGGCGGCGCAGTTGGTCGTCACCTCGTTCTTCGGGGGCGGCGCCACCGTCGGCGCCTCGGGCGGCCTGTTCGGGCTGCTGCTGGCCTTCGGGATGATGTTCCCGAACCGCACGATCGTGCCGCTGTTTCCGCCGATCCCGATGAAGGCCAAGGTCTTCGTCGCGATCTACGGCGGCTTGGAACTGTTCCTCGGCGTGACCGGCACGCAGCAGGGTGTCGCGCACTTCGCGCACCTCGGCGGCATGCTCGGCGGCTTCCTGCTCATCCGCTACTGGCAGGGCCGCACGCCGTTCGGGCGCTGAGGCAGCGTGCAGAACCGCCTGTTCGCGAAGACCTTGGCGCGCTAAGCGGTCGCCTGATCCCTGCGCGCAGAACGCCAGCGCCCCCAGAGCAGCAGCGCGGCGCCACCCAGCCCGCCCCAGTAGTCCACCGGCGCACCACCCCACCAGCGCTTGTGCCACGGCACATGCGCCGGGTCGAACAGCGCCCAGCCGAAGGCCGGGTTGGCGAGGAACCAGAGAAAGTCCTCGACGACCCAGAACACCATCAGCCCGGCCAGCGCCAGCAGCAGGTCGCGCACGCTCCAGCGCCCGTTGAACGCGAGCGGTGCGAAGAACATCAACGCCATGAAGCTGAACACCCACGCGTGGTAGCCGGTCATCGCGCGGCCGCCCCAGAAGATGTCGAGCAACCAATGCTGCTCGATGCGCCAGGTCGGCAGCGCCGCAGCCCAGCCCGCGCTGCCCTCGATCTGGATCTCGACGTTGGCGAAGAAGAACGCCATCAGCACGACCCACGCGAGGTAGATCGCCGTACGTGTCGCGCTCAACACGGATCGCCCAGCACATGCCGCAGCACGTCGCGCGCCGCCTGCGGCTTGCCGAGCGCGCGGCTCGCGGTGGCCATCGCGGAGAGCTTCGGCACATCAGCCATCAGGCGCGCGACCTTGTACCCCAGGCCGATCGCGTCGTAGGCCAGCCAGGCCGCGCCGGCCTCCATCAGGAAGCCGGCGTTGTGCTCCTCCTGCCCGGGGATCGGCGCGATCAGCAACATCGGTTTGCCGAGCGCCATGCACTCCGAGATCGTCAGGCCGCCGGGCTTGGTGACGACCAGATCGGCCGCCGCCATCAACCGGTGCATCTCGCTCGTAAAGCCGACCGCGACGACACGCCCCGGGTGGCGCAGCGCGATCGCATCGAGCGCGCTCTTCGCTTCGGCATTGCGGCCAGCGGCCGCGATCACCTGGAACTCGCCGCCCAGCATGAGCACCCGCTCGACCATGCTCGGCAGGTCACCCACACCGGCGCCGCCCGAGATCATCAGCAGCACCGGCCGCGCCGGGTCGAGCCCGGGCAGCGGCGTCGGCGGCTCGGCGAACGCCGGCATCACCGGAATACCGGTGACGTGGATCAGATCGGCCGCGATGCCGCGCGCGCGCAACCGGAAAGCAACCTCGTCGGTGGCGGCGAAGTAGCCCGTCATGCCGGGCACCAGCCACATGTTGTGCAGGTCGTAGTCGGTGACCTGCAACCACACCGGGCAATCGAGGCGGCCGCGATTGCGCTCGCGCATGAGCAGTTCGGCCGGCAGGAAGTGGGTGCAGATCACCGCATCCGGCCGCTCGCGCCTGATCTCGCGCAGCAGCGCGCCGGCGCTGACGCGCTCGATGCCGCGGCGCAGGCGCTGCGAGATCGCGGAGTGCGGCGTCGCGTCGGTGCGCTGGTGCAGGTAGGCCCAAAGTTCGGGCGCGCGGTTCACGAGCTGGAGGTACCAGTCGGTGTAGACCTTGCGGAAGCCGCTCGCCACGTGCGCCATCGCATCGATGTGCACCGCGGTGTGCGGCGCGAACGACCGTGCCGCGGCTTCGAGCGCCTGCGCGGCGCGCACATGGCCGTTGCCGGCGCTCACGCTGAGGATCAGCAGTTGGGTCACCGGTCAATAGCCCCGCGCCCGATCGACCCTCTGCGGTGGCGCCTCGCCGCGCTGCACGCAGCGCAGCCCGGAGACGAACTGCGCCGCGATCGTCTGCGGCGACGACTGCGCCGCGATGTGCGGCGTGATCGTGATGCCGGGCACGGCCCACAGCGGGTCGTCGGCCGCCATCGGCTCGTTGCGCTGAACATCGAGCGCGGCACCGGCAAGGTGGCCGCTCGTCACGGCCGCGATCAGGTCGGGCTCGACGACGTGCGCGCCGCGGGCGATGTTGATCAGGTAGCTGCCTTCGGGCATCAATGCGAACGCACGTGCATCGAGCACGCTGGTGGTCTGCGCCGTCAGCGGCAAGGCGCAGACGACGATGTCGGCCGCGGCCAGCACGGCGTCGAGCGCGACGCCGCTGCTGCGGCTCCAGCCCTGCACCTCGAAGCCGACGACGCCGAGCAGCCGCGCCACCGCACCGCCCATCGTGCCCATGCCGAGCACCGCGACGCGGCTGCGCAGCGTCGCCACCGGCTGGCGCTTCCAGGCGCGTTCGCGCTGCAGCGCCTCGTAGCCCAGCAGCCCACGCGCATGCCGCAAGGCCATCATCACGACGAACTGGGCGATGCCTTCGGCCTGCTCGGTATCGACGATGCGCGAGACCGGCACCTGCGGCGCGAGGTCGGGCACGAGCAGCTTCTCGACCCCGGCCGCGACCGCGCAGACCCATTTCAGTTTCGGCAGACGGCCCGCCACGCCGGCGGGAAAGCGCCAGCCGAGCACGACGTCCACGTCCGCGAGTTCAGCATCGGTGATGTCGCGGCGGTACTCGATCAAGCCCACATCCGGCGCGATCGCGTGGATCGCCTTCGTGAAGTAGCCCGCCGGCATCGGGTCGGTC
>JBDUAG010000245.1:0-6073 GCA_040004785.1 Burkholderiales bacterium
CGAGCAGCGGGAGTTGCTGAATGCGCAGCAGCATCCGCGGGCGTGAGATCGTTCGCGAACCGCTGATCCGCACGCGTGTGGGCCGCCCGAGTCATGCACCGGCCGCATCGATAATCAGAGGATTGGCACCCCATGCTTCTTTGCCCATGCGCCCAGTCCTGAATCGAGTCGTCATCCCTGCGGGGCTCGCGCTGTTGCTCGCCGCCTGCGCCCAACCGATCGCCAAATACCAGGCCCCGCCCAGCGGCCCGACCGCACGTCTGCTGATGCGCAGCGCGCTCGAGCCGGGCGACCGCTACGGCGTGTTCCTGATCGACAGCGCCGACGACTGCAAGGGCATGCGCATCGCCGCGGCCGGCGAGCAGGGCGCCGATCCGGCGGCGATCAAGGTCAGTGCGCAAGGGCTGCGCACGGTCGAGGTCTATCTGTCGAAAGCCGACCATACGGCTTGCCGCGTGCGCTGGTCGTTCGCGCCGAGGGAGGGGCGCTCGTACCTGGTCGCCACGCGCAGCACGCCGGGCGGATGCTCCGCGATGATTCTGGATGCGACGGATGTCGATGCGATGAAGCCCGAGCCCACGCTGCTGCGCCGCGATGCGCCAGGCAACGTCTGCGTGCCGCTGGCGAACTCGAAATCGATTGCGCAGCTCACCGGGGCCGGTAGCTCGGGCACCAGCACGGCGCAGGTGCGCGCGCCGCAGTCGCCCACCGGTGTCTCGGAAGACGACCTCAAAGCGCTGACGGGGCACTGAGATGGCACGTCGGACCGGCTCCTCGCGCCTGCATCGGCTCGCGCTTCGTAGCGCGCTCTGCGCTGTCTTGCTCGGTGCCGCCGCCGCGCAGGCCATGAACGCCGGCGACCTGTTCACCCAGGTCTCGCCGAGCGTTTGGCGCATCCGCACCTACGACAAGGAAGGCCTGCCGCTGGCCATCGGCAGCGCGGTGGTGATCGGCCCGCAGCGCCTCGTCACGAACTGCCACGTGCTGCGCAAGGCGTCGCGCTTCGTCGTTGCGCGTGACAAGCTCAGCTTCCCCGGCACGCTCGACATGTGGGATGCGCCGCGCGACCTGTGCGAGGTGAAGGCGGCGATCGGCGACGCGCCGGCCGTGGTACTGGCCGAGAGTGCTGCGCTGGCGGTCGGCCAGGACGTCTACGCGCTCGGCAGCCCGGAGGGCCTGGAACTCACGTTGAGCGCGGGCCTGATCTCGAGTCTGCGGCGCGATGCCCAGGAACATCTGACGCTGATCCAGACCTCCGCGCCGATCTCGCCCGGCTCCAGCGGCGGTGGCCTGTTCGACGGCCAGGGACGGCTCGTCGGCGTGACGACGATGGTCTCGGCCGCGCGCGGTGCGCAGAACCTGAACTTCGCGTTGCCGGCCGAATGGGTCCGCGATCTGCCGCAGCGCCACGCCGAGGCGCGCGCGCAGGCCGCATCGGCGCCGGTCGGTGTCGTCGCAGGCGCGGCGAGCGGTGCGTCCGGCACGCGCGTGCCCTACCTCGACGAGAGCGGTCAGGCACGCTACCGCAGGTACCTGACCGAGCCGGCGCCGAAGGCCTTTGCGATCTCCGACAACGGCTTCTACGGCGCGGCCGCCAGCGATGCCGCGGGCAGCGCGCCGCTGACCGACGCGAAGGAACGTGCGCTGCAGAGCTGCGCCGTGTTCGCGCAGCGCCTGTGCAAGGTCTACGCGGTCGACGACGCGGTGGTCTTCCGCCCCTGACCGATCGGTTTCGCCGGCGCATGCCGGTTCTGCGCGGGTCGTCTGCGTGTTTCCACTACGCCCCGCGGCGGGCGCAAACGCTTAGCCTGCAAGGCCGCCTCGCCGACGCTCCGATCCCATGCACTCAGAAGCCCGCTCCGTTCGTGCCAACGGCATCGACCTGACATTCGACACGTTCGGCGACCCCGGCCACCCGCCGGTGCTGCTGATCATGGGCCTGGGCATGCAGATGATCGGCTGGGATGTTGACTTCTGCTCCCAGCTCGCGGCGCGCGGCCACTTCGTCGTGCGTTTCGACAACCGCGATGTCGGGCTCTCGACGAAGTTCACCCAGCTCGGCGTGCCCGACCTCGGCCAGGTCTTCGAGGCGGCGCAGCTGCGCCAGCCGATCAACGCGCCGTACTTGCTCACCGACATGGCGCTCGACGCGATCGGCCTGCTCGATGCGTTGCACATCGGCACCGCCCACGTCGTCGGCGTGTCGATGGGCGGCGCGATCGCACAGACGATGGCGATCCACCACCCGTCGCGCCTGCGCACGCTGACCAGCATCATGGCGACCAGCGGCGCCGCCGACCTGCCGCCGCCAACTCCCGCGGCGATGCAGGCGCTGCTGACGCCGACACCGATGGACTGGAGCGGTTTCCTCGCGCGCTATCTCGCGGTCTGGAAGCTGCTGCGTGTCGGCAGCTTTCCGCTCGACGAGGCGCGCGACCCCGAGCGCGCCAAGCTGGCCTTCGACCGCGGCGTGAACCCGGCTGGCGTGGCGCGCCAACTCACGGCGATCATCGCGTCCGGCAGCCGGCGCAGCGGGCTCGCCGATGTGAAGGCGCCGACGCTGGTGATCCACGGCGACGTCGATCCGCTGGTGCCGCTGGCGCACGGCCAGGACGTGGCTTGCATCGTCCCGGGCGCGAGCATCGAGATCGTCCCGGAGATGGGCCACGCGCTGCCGATCTCGATGTGGCCGCAGATCATCGGTGCGATTGCCGAACACGCGGCCGAACACGCGGCCGGACACACAGCCCCTCACACGGCTTGAAGAAGGATTCCATGATGGACCACCTCAGCAGCGTCGACGCCTCGTTCCTTCACCTCGAAACGCCCGAGACGCCGATGCATGTCGGCAGCCTGATGCTGTTCGAGTTGCCCAAGGGCTACAAGGGCGACTACTTCGAGGACGTGAAGGCGATGATCGCGAATCGCTATCACCTGTGCAGCATCTTCCACCGCAAGCTGGCGCAGATGCCGTTCGAGCTCACCGACCCGGTCTGGATCGAGGACGACGATGTCGAGCTCGACTACCACGTGCGCAGCGTCACCTTGCGCAAGCCGGGCTCGATGGCCCAGCTCGAGCACCTGATCGCGCGCCTGCACGCGACGCTGCTCGACCGCAGCCGGCCGCTGTGGGAGGTCTACGTGATCGAGGGCCTGGGCAACGGCCAGGTCGCGTACTACACGAAGGCGCACCACAGTGGCATCGACGGCAAGGCTGGCGTCGAGCTCGCGAAGGTCTTCTACGACATGTCGCCGGCGACGCGCGAGGTCAAGCCGCCACGTGCTGCGCGCGGCTCGGGCAATTACCAGCTGGGCGTCGCGGAGCTGTTGCAGGCGGCGGTGTCGAACACCGCCAAGCAGTACGTCAAGGCCGCGAAGATGCTGCCCAAGGCGGTCAAGGCGCTCGGCGCGGGCGCGAAGATCGTCGCCTCGCGTCGCACCGCGCCGGGCGAGCGCAGCCTGCGCCTCGGCATTGCGCCGAAGACGATCTTCAACGCATCGATCACGAACCAGCGTTCGTACGCGACGATGTCGCTGCCACTCGGCGAGATGAAGGCGCTCGGCAAGCGCGTCGGCGGCACCGTCAACACGGTGGTGATGGCGATGTGCGCAAGCGCGCTGCGGCAGTTCCTGCTCGAGCGCGAGCTGCTGCCGCCCAAGTCGCTGATCGCCTCGGTGCCGGTGAGCCTGCGCAGCGCCGACGACAGCTCGATGAACAACCAGGTGTCGATGATCCGCGTCGATCTTGCGACCGACCTGGCCGATCCGGCCGAGCGCTTCAAGGCCATCCACGCCTCGTCGGAAGACGCGAAGAGCGTGGTCAGCACGCTCAAACCCGTGCTCGGCACCGACCTGCCGATCACAGGTTCGCCGTGGCTGATGACCGGTCTGGCCTCGCTGTTCGGCCGCTCGGGTCTGGCAAGCCGGCTGCCGGCGATGGGCAACGTCACGATCTCGAACGTGCCGGGCTTGGCCGTCGAGCTCTACATGGCCGGCGCGCGCATGCTGCACTTCTACCCGGTCTCGATCCCGTACCACGCCGCGGCGCTCAACATCACGGTGCAGAGCTACGCCGGTGCGATGGAATTCGGCATCACCGCCTGCCGTCGCGTGCTGTCGCAGGCCGAGGCGCACGAGTTGATCGATCTGCTCAAAGTGGGGCTGAGCGAGATCCAGGCGCTGGACCCGGTGCCGCCAGCCGAAGTGGTCGAAGCCGCCGAGGTCGCTGCCTCTGCCGCGAAGCCGCCGGCGCGTGCCAAGGCGAAGCCGCGCGCGCCGGTTGCCGTCGTCCGCAAGCCCGGCACTCGCCAGCGGACGGCGCGCGCCTGACTCGAACCCTCGCATCCTGCGTCGGTCAGAGCAGGCTGCTCTTGCGCATTTCCGCCACGATGCCGTCGACGATGGTCTTGGCGCGGGCCTCCGGGTCTTCGTCGTTCTTCCACGCGTTGAGGTGCTTGCCTTGCGACGAGGTCGTCCACACCGTCTGGCCGTTCTTGACGTTGACCAGGTCCCAGCGCACGTCGTAGAACTTCCACGCTCCCGACAGAGTCATCTTGCTCGGGAAGATGACGAGGCGGTAGTCGGCCCCGGCCTGGCGTTCGTTCGGCACGTTGCTGACGATCGTCTCGCGCACCGGGATCTGCATGCTGGCGTTGGTCGCCGAGTAATACTTGCCCGGATCGCTGTCCTTGAAGTGCAGCACGCTGGCCTTGACCTGTGAGCCCGCCAGCGCCTTGATGAATTGCCGGTCGAACGCGCCGAGCATCTGCGGGCCGAACTCGACGTCGCGGATGTCGAGAAACGAATACACGTACACGCTGGTGTTGCGCAGGCTGCTGCCTTCGACGCGAGTCTGCGTCTGCGAGAACTGGTTGGTCGCGCAGCCCGTCAGGGCCAGGATGCTGGCGGCGATGGTCATGCGCCGGGTCGGGTTCATTCGGTCTTGCTCCTTGGTACTGCGAATCAGCGGCCGGTCAGGCGGCGACCACGGGAATCTTGCCGATGCCGGCTTTGATCTTCGCTTCCCACTCGCGCGGGCCGGTGTCGTGCACCGAGACGCCGTTCGAATCGACCGCGACCGTGACCGGCATGTCCTTCACGTCGAACTCGTAGATCGCTTCCATGCCCAGATCGGCGAAGCCGACGACCTCGGCATGGTTGATCGCCTTCGAGACGAGGTACGCCGCGCCGCCCACCGCCATCAGGTACGCGCTCTTGTGTTTCCGGATCGCCTCGACCCCGGTCGGCCCGCGTTCGGCCTTGCCGATCATGCCGATCAGGCCGGTCTGCGCGAGCATCATCTCGGTGAACTTGTCCATGCGCGTGGCGGTGGTGGGGCCGGCCGGCCCGACGACCTCGTCGCGCACCGGATCGACCGGGCCGACGTAATAGATCACCCGGTTGGTGAAATCCACGGGCAGCTTCTCGCCCTTCGCGAGCATGTCCTGGATGCGCTTGTGTGCGGCGTCGCGGCCGGTGAGCATCTTGCCGCTCAGCAGCAGCGTGTCGCCGGGCTGCCACGCGGCGACTTCTTCCTTGGTCAGCGTGTTCAGGTCGACCTTCTTCGACCGGTTGTAGTCGGGCGCCCACTTCACGTCGGGCCACAGGTCGAGGCTGGGGGGCTCGAGGTAAGCGGCGCCGGAGCCGTCGAGCACGAAGTGCGCGTGGCGCGTCGCGGCGCAGTTGGGGATCATCGCGACCGGCTTGCTGGCGGCGTGCGTCGGGTACATCGCGATCTTGACGTCGAGCACGGTCGTCAGACCGCCGAGGCCTTGGGCACCGATGCCGAGTGCGTTGATCTTGTTGCACAGTTCGATGCGCAACTCCTCGACCTTGTTCTGCGGGCCACGGGCCTTCAGCTCGTACATGTCGATGTCGTCCATCAGGCTCTGCTTGGCCATCAGCATCGCCCGTTCGGCCGTGCCGCCGATGCCGATGCCCAGCATGCCCGGCGGGCACCAGCCGGCGCCCATCGTCGGCACGGTCTTCATGACCCAGTCCACCAGGGAATCGCTCGGGTTCATCATCACGAACTTGCTCTTGTTCTCGCTGCCGCCGCCCTTGGCCGCGACCT
>JBDUAG010000246.1:0-6064 GCA_040004785.1 Burkholderiales bacterium
GACCGTCGAACACGATGCTTCCCTTCGCCGGCGCGATCAAGCCGGCGACGGCGCGTGCCAGCGTGGTCTTGCCCGATCCGGACTCGCCGATCACGCCGATCGATTGACCGCGGTAGAGCTTGAGGTCGATGTTCTCCAGGATCGTCTTGTTGCCGTAGCCGGCCGACAGCCCGCTCACGTCCAGCAGCGGCGCCGCTGAGGCGGTGCTGGAAACCTGGCCCGCGTCGCGCATCTTCGGCTGCGCCGCGGCCAGCAGGCTCCGCGTGTAATCGTTGCGCGGCGCCTCGATGATCTGTTCAGTACTGCCAAGTTCGCGCATCGCGCCGTCGCGCAGCACCAGGATGTGATCAGCCATCTGCGCGACGACCGCGAGGTCGTGGCTCACGTACACCGCGGTGGCTCGGCGCTCGCGCACGACCCGGCGGAACGCTCGCAGCACCTCGATCTGCGTGGTCACGTCGAGCGCGGTGGTCGGCTCGTCGAGGATCACCAGATCCGGGTCGGTGATCAGCGCCATCGCCGCCATCAGGCGCTGCAGCTGCCCGCCCGAGACCTGGTGCGGGTAGCGTGCCCCAATGGTGTCGGGATCCGGCAGGGCGAGTTCGCGGAACAGCGCCACCGCTTTGGCCTCGGCTTCGGCTCGGGGCATCAATGCATGAATCTGCGTCGGCTCGACGACCTGATCCATGATCGAGCGTGACGGGTTGAACGACGCCGCTGCACTCTGCGCGATGTAGGCCACGCTGCGGCCGCGCAGTGCGCGCTGCTGAACCGGCGTGAGCCCCAGCACGTCGACCTCGCCGATGCGGATGCTGCCGCCCGAAATGCGACAACCGTCGCGCGCATAGCCCATCAGCGCCAGCGCGGTGGTGGTCTTGCCCGAACCCGATTCGCCGATCAGCGCCAGCACCTCGCCAGGCTCGATGCGGAAGTTCAGGTCCTTGACGATGGCCATGTCGCCGAAGCGCGTGGCCGCGACGATATTCAACCCGCTGACGGTGACGACGGCACCCATCAGTGTGCTCCGCGAGCCGAACGGCCCGGCAGGTTGTCGATCAGCAGGTTGACCGCGATCGTCAGGCTCGCGATCGACAGCGCCGGCATGATGATCGCAGCACTCCCCATCGGTAGCGCGCCGATGTTCTCGCGCACCAGCGAGCCCCAGTCGGCCGCCGGCGGCTGCACGCCCAGGCCGAGAAAGCTCAGCGACGCGAGCAACAGCACGACGTAGACGAAGCGCAGGCCCAGGTCGGCCAGCATCGGCCCGATGATGTTGGGCAGGATCTCGCGCAGCATGATGTACAGGCGGCCCTCGCCGCGCGTGCGCGCCACGGTGACGTAGTCCATCGCGTCGATGTTGACGGCCAGCGAGCGCGCGATCCGGTAGGCACCGGGCAAATAGATGATGGCCGCGGTGAGGATCAACGTCGGCATCGACGAGCCGAACGCAGCCACCATGATGAGCGCGAACATCTTGCCGGGTACCGAGGTCAGCGTGTCCACCGCGCGGCTCATCACCGCGTCGAGCCAGCGCCCGCTGGAAGCCGCGAGCAGCGCCAACAGCGTGCCCGAGCCGCTCGCGAGCAGCGTTGCCGACAAGGCCACGCCCACGGTGTAGCGGGCGCCCTGGACGACGCGGGCGAACATGTCGCGGCCGAGGAAGTCAGTGCCGAACCAGTGCGCGGCGCTGACTGGCGCGAACACCGCGGCCTCGCCCATGCTGCTGCCGGTGTTGGCGACCAGGCTCGGGCCGACCACGGCGGCGAGCAACCAGAACAGCAGCACCGCGAGGCTGACCAGCCCCAACGTGTTGAAAGCGCGCCGGGGGCGTCGGAGTTTCACGGGCAGTGCGATCGTGGAGTTGGTCATCACAGTTCCTTTACCGATAGCGCAGCCGCGGGTTGGCGACGATGCTGATGATGTCGGCCAGCGTGACGAGCGCGAGGTAGGCGGCGCAGAACAGCATCGCGCAGGTCTGCACCAGCGGCATGTCGCGCTGCGTCACGCCGTCGACCATCAGGCTGGCGACGCCGGGGTAGTTGAAGATCGTCTCGACGATGATCACGCCGCCGAGCAGGTACGACAGCGTCATCGCCACCGCGTTCGCGATCGGCCCGACCGCGTTCGGCAGCGCGTGCGCGAGCACCATGCGCATCGGCGTCGCGCCCTTGAGCAGCACCATCTCGATGTAGGGCGCCTTGAGCTGGTCGATGACCGCGGCACGCGTCATGCGCATCATCTGCGCGACCATCACGCAGCACAGCGTCATCACCGGCATCGCGAACGAGCGCAGCATCTTCATCGGCGAGTCGAGACTCACGCTGTACGACAAGGCCGGCAGCCAGTGCAGCTCGACCGCGAACACCAGCACCGCGAGCGTGGCGACGAGGAACTCGGGCACCGACACCACCGCGACGGCACCGCCGCTCACGATCCGGTCGAAGATCGAGCCGCGGTACATCGCCGCGAGGATGCCCAGCACCAGCGCGAGCGGCACTGCGACGGCAGCCGTGATCGCGGCGAGCAGCAGCGAGTTCGGCAGGCGGCTGGCCAGCATGTCGGCAACCGGGGTGTGGGTGACGATCGAGTCGCCCGGGTTGCCGCTCAGCAGCCCCGACAGCCAGCGCCAGTAGCGCACCGGCGCCGGCACGTTGAGCCCCATCTGCTGGCGCAGCGCGGCCAGCGTCTCGGGCGTGGCCTCCTGACCGAGCTGCGCCTGTGCCGCATCACCCGGCAAGACCCCGGTGATTGCAAACACCAGCATCGAGACCACCAGCAGCGACACCAGCGCGAGTGCGATGCGCTGCAGAGTCAGGCGCAGGATCAGGAGGTTCATGCCAATTGCTCCGCGCTACGTCTCAAGCGTCCAGCCACACGTGCTCGGCGAACGAATAGCCCATCATGCCGCCCAGCGGGATCGGCGACAGGCCCTGCAGCTTGTTGCTGTGGCCGTCCAGACTGGCCAGGAACAGCGGAATGGCAGTCCCGGCCTGTTCGTGGATCATCACCTGCATGTCGGCGTATTGTTGCTTGCGCTTGGCGATGTCGGTCTCGGCGCGCGAGGCGACCAGCAACTGGTCGAACTTCTCGCTCTTGAAACGCGATTCGTTCCAGGCGGCGTCCGACTTGTAGAACAGCGTCAGCAGCGTGTCGGCGCTGGGGCGCGGGTTGACGTTGCCGAAGCCGACGGGGCTGTTGAGCCAGTGGTTGGACCAGTAGCCATCGGCCGGCATGCGCTTCACATCCAGGTTCAGCCCGATCTTCTGCGCCGACTGCTGCATCACCAGGCCCATCTCGACCGAGTACAACGCGGCCGGCGACGTGACGACCGGCACCGCCGCCTCGCCGATGCCGGACTTCTTCAGGTGGAACTTGGCCTTGTCGAGATCGAACGGACGCTGCGGCAGGCCGGCAAAGTAGAAGCGGTTGGTCGGGTCGATCGGCTGGTCGTTGCCGAGCACGGCGTGGCCGAGCGCGACCGACTTGCGCATCTGCTCGCGGTCCATCAGGTGCTTCATCGCGAGGATGAAATCCGGGTTCGCACCCGGGCCCGCGTCCTTGCGCATGATCAGGTCGGAGTACTGGCCCGACTGCGTGCTGAACACCGAAAAGCCGGCCGTGCCCTTGATGCGGTCCACCGAACGCGGGTTGACCGAGGCGACCAGGTCGAGGTCGCCCGAGAGCAGCGCGTTGACCCGCGCGCCTTCGTCGCCGATGCCGACGAACTCGATCTCGTCGAGGTAGGGCTTGCCCGGCTTCCAGTAGCCCTCGTTGCGGACCGCGATCGAACGCACGCCGGGCTTGAACTCCTTCAGCTTGTACGGGCCGGTGCCGATGCCGGTGCTGAAATCGGTGGTGCCGTCCTTCACGATCATGAAATGGAAGGTGCCCAGGATCACCGGCAGGTCGGCGTTCGCGGCACTCAGGGTCACCGTCACTTCGTTCGCGCCGCTGGCCTTCACGGTGTCGATCTGGTCGGCCAGAGCCTTGGCCTTGGAGGCCGTGGCCGCGTCCTTGTGGCGCATCACCGAGAACACCACATCGGCCGGCGTCAGCGGCTTGCCGTCGTGGAACTTCACGTCCTTGCGCAGCTTGAAGACCCAGACCTTCGCGTCCTTGGAGTCGAACGATTCGGCGAGCGCCGGCTGCGGCGTCAGGCTGCCATCGAGCGAGGTCAGGCCGTTGTAGAGCATGGTGCCGCGCGAGTAGTCGGTCTGGTTCGACATCTTCGCGGGGTCGAGCGTGTCGGTGATCGCCGCCGTCGCGCCGGCCACGCGGATGCGCCCACCGCGCTTCGGTGTGGCCGCGTGCGCCGAAAGCGCCAGCGTCGACAGGCCGCCCGCCAGCGTGGCCTGCATGCCGCCGGCCATCAGCATCGCCAGCACGTCACGCCGGCTCGCGCCGCGCTTCAATGCCTCCAGCATCCGGGTGCTGTCGTGCGGGCCGACGAGTTCTTGAAGTTTGGTGCGCTCGTTCATGGTGAGTTCCTGTGGGATGGTGGGGCGGGTGAATGACGACGGGTCAGGCGACCATGTCCTTGACACGGTAGTAGAGGCCGACGGCGGGGAGAAACCAGGGGGGGCCGAGGTGGCCGGGGATCGCGGGCCAGGCCCGGTCGCGCCAGGGGTTGGCGGCGGCATTGCCGGCCATCACCTCGGCCATGCGCTGACCCATGTGCACCGACATCTGCGTGCCGTGGCCGCTGTAGCCCATCGAGTAGTACAGGCCGTCGCGCTCGCCGGCGTGCGGCAGGCGGTCCTGCGTCATGTCGACCAGGCCGCCCCAGCAGTAGTCGATGCCGACATCGGCCAGCTCCGGAAAGATCTCCGCGAGACCGCGCCGCAGGATCGCGCCACTCTTCTGGTCGGAGGTCGGGCTGGAGATCGCGAAGCGCGCCCGGCCACCGAACACGAGTCGGTGATCGACCGTGAGGCGAAAGTAGTGGTGGATGTTCGCGACCGTGACACAGGTGCGGCGCACCGCGAGGATCGCCTTGGCCCGCTCCGCCCCGAGCGGCTCGGTGACGATGATGAAGCTGCCGATGCCGACGATGCGTCGGCGCAGCCAGCCGAAGCTGCCATAGCCGCCGTGCTGCGACGCGCCGGTGGCAAGCAGCACCTGCTTCGCGTTGACGGTGCCGCGCGCCGTGTGCACGCGGTGCGCGTGGCCCGAGCCCTGGCGTTCGAGCCGGGTGGCAGCGGTGCCGAGGTGAATCTGTGCGCCGCTGCGTTCCGCCGCGGCGGCCAGGCCGTGCGCAAAGCGGCCCATGTGCATCTGCGCGCTCTTCTTCTGCAGCATGGCGCCGACGAAGCGCTCGCTGCCGATCACGTCGCGCAGCTGCGTGGCATCGATCAGTTCGACGTCTGGATCGACCTCGCGGCGCATGCGCTCGGCGCTGCGTGCCAGGGCCTCGTAGTGGGCCGGCCTGGTGGCGAGCTTGAGTTTGCCGTTGCGCTCGAAATCGCAATCGATCGCCTCGTCGCGCACGAGGCGCTCGACCGTGTCCACCGCGGCATCGAACGCGTGGTACCAGGCGCGCGCCTGCGGTGCACCGTACTGGTCGGCGGCCACACCATAGTCGACGGCCAAGCCGTTGTTCACATGGCCGCCGTTGCGGCAGGACGCCTCGCTCGCGATGCGATCGCCGGCCTCGAGCACGATCACACTGGCGCCCTGCTGCGCCAGCGCAAGCGCGGCCGACAAGCCGGTAAAGCCCGCGCCGACGATGACCACGTCGGCGCTCGCCGGCAGGTCGGCCGGCTTCGGTGTGAACACCGGCGCCGTGTCGGTCCAGTATGAGTCGAGCTTCATGGGCAATGTGGACGTGCGAGGAATCAGAGGCCGACGACGCCGGCCAGCCCGCCGATGTCGGCGATCTCGGTGTAGCCGTAAGCCGGGCAGCCCGGGCCGTGGCCGCGGTTCACGAACACCTTGTTCTTGATGCCGAGGTCGTCCGCCGACATCAGGTCGTAGCGCAGGCTGGACGACACGTGCAGCATGTCTTCCGGATTCGCGTTCAACGAGTCGAGCATGTACTCGAAGGCCTGCAGCCGTGGCTTGTAGG
>JBDUAG010000247.1:0-6051 GCA_040004785.1 Burkholderiales bacterium
CGAGCTGCTCGCCGACGCGGATGCCGGGGAAGATGCTGGTGCGCTGGAACGAGCGCGACATGCCGAGCCTGCGCCGCCAGGCGACCGAACGCTGCGTGATGTCCTTGCCATCGACGAACACGCGTCCGCCGGTCGGCCTGCGCCGGCCGGTGATGGCGTCCATCAGGGTCGATTTGCCGGCCCCGTTGGGCCCGATCACGCCATGCAGGACGCCGCGTTGCGCGACCTCGATGTTCACGTTCGCGAGCGCCTTGACGCTGCCGTACGACACGCTCAGATCCTCAACGCGAAGCATCGTCGTGTCCCCCATGCCCAGATGTTTGCAGCTCGCGCAGGAACGCCGAGCCTGCATAGGCCGCGCCGCGGCGCTCCTTCAGGGTCGGGTAGCCACGTGCGCGCAGCGTGCCGTCGATGTAGACCGTCTCGCCATTGATGTAAGCGGCCTCGGGCGAGGCCAGGTAGGAGATCAGGCCTGCGATCTCGTCGACCTGCGCCGGTCTGCCGGCCGCGATGTTGTCGAGGTAGGCCGCACGCGTCGCATCGCGGTTCAGGAACGGCGCCGTCGCCGGCGTGTCGGTCAACCCCGGGCCGACGCCGACCACGCGGATGCCGTGCGGTGCAAGCTCGATCGCCGCGACCTGGTTGAACATCACGACCCCGGCTTTGGCAGCGCAGTACGCGGCCAAGCCCTCGCCCGGCTGCTCGGCATTGGTCGAGGCGATGTTGACGATCGCGCCGCCGCGGCCCTGGCGCAACATCTGGCGCGCCTGGTGCTTGGTCGAGAGAAATACGCCGGTCAAGTCGACGTTCAGCACGCCCTGCCATTGGTCGAGCGTCATGTCGACGACCTCGGCCGACGCGCCGTACCCGGCTGCATTGACGGCGACGTCGAGCGCGCCGAAGCGTTCCACCGTCGCGGCGATGGCCTGCTCGATCGCGGACTCGGATTGCACGTCGACCTGCAACGCCAGGCCGCGACCACCGAGGTCGTCGGCGAGCGCCTGCGCGCGGGCGAGATCACGGTCGACCACCGCGACGCACGCACCCTCCGCGCCCAGGCGCCGCGCCGCCGCGGCGCCGATGCCCGAGCCGCCGCCAGTCACGAACGCCACCAGTCCCTCGAAGCGGTTCATTCCGACCCCTTCAGAGCTTGCACTCGGAGCTGGGGGCTGGTGTGACGGTCGGGCCCGGCTCGAGCCTGCGCAGCGCCGGAAAGGCTTTGCCATCCGCGCCCTTGGCGATCTGGGTCAGTGCCATAGGCCGCACCAGTTGGTGATCGGCGGCGCGCATCTCGACATCGCCCATGATCGTGTTCGCCTTCAGGCCGTTGAACGCCGCCCGCACTGCGGCCACGTCGGTCGACTGGGCCTTGTTGATCGCCGCCTGCAACAGTTCGTAGACCTGGTATTGCTCGGCTTCGACGTAGTAGGGCTTGCGCTTGAAGCGTGCCTCGAAGGCCTTCACGAAGGCCGCGTTCTTTTCGCCCGGCATGGCAGGCGTATACGACTGCGCGGCATAGACACCGACGGTCGAGTCGCCCTGCGCGGCGAGCACCACCTCGTTCGTGAACTGCGAGGAGACGACGGTCTTGAACTTGGCGAACAGCCCGAACTGCTGCTGCTGCTTCGCGAACGTGATGCCGTCGTTGCCGAGCACGACCACGCCAAGGCCGTCGGCCGGCTTCGCGGCCAGCTGGCTGATGAAGCTGCCGAAGTCGGCCGTTCCCAGGGGCGCGAAGATCGTCGTCTGCAGCGCGCCGCCCTGCTCCTCGACCAGCGCCTTGAAGCGCTTCGCGAAGTCGTGGCCCAGCGCATAGTCCGGCACGATCAGGTTCCAGGTCTTGGCGCCGGACGTCTTGACCACGTCGCGCAGCACGTTCATCGCCATGCCGTCGTTGCCGACGCTGCGGAAGTAGTTGGGCTGGCAGTTCTTGCCGGTCTGGTCGTCACCGGAGGTGTTGCCGTCCACCAGCAGCGCATTCAACCCGCCGAGCCTGGGACCGAGCGCCAGCACCGCGGCGGTGGTGTTGAAGCCGGTCAGGAAGGAAGCGCCGTCCTGCTGCACCAGCTTGGTGGCGGTCGCGATGGCGCCGGCCGGCGTGCCGGAGTGCGCCTGCGTGACGAGTTCGAACTTGCGGCCAAGCGCTCCGCCCTGTGCGTTGAGGATCTCGACCGCGAGCTTGGCGGGCTCGGTGTAGAGCGGCAGGAGGAACGCAAGCGAACCCGAGTCGACCAGCATCACGCCAACCTTGATGGTGTCGGCGGCGCCTGCGGGAGCGTGGAGCGCCAACGCAGCCGCAACTGCGACGAGAAGTCTTCTGAGCATCGGGGTCTCCATTCGCGGGCCAACCGACCGAGCGACACGCCGCCGCCCGATCACAATTTGCCGGACTCGACTTTATTGTGAATGGTTCAACCGTTTACTAGGGGAAGACCCTTGAGCTCCACGATGGAGCATCACCGCGCTCCTTGGTATAACCAATCAAACAATTGAAAACAACAACCGGAGCCATCGTGATGAATACCACCGAGATCGATCAAGCCGTAGTCAGCCACGAGGTCTATGCCGATGACGCACGCATGCGCGCCGTCTTCGCCGAGTTGCGCCGCGAAGACCCGGTGCACTGGACCGAACCGGCCGGCTACCCTCCGTTCTGGACGATCAGCCGGCATGCCGACGTCTGCGAAATCGGCAAACGCAGCGATGTCTTCATCACCGAGGCGCTTTGCGTCGAGAGCTACGACGAGCAGCGGCGGGTGCTGGAGGAAACCGGCGGCACCGGCAAGTACTCGCGCATGATGATCCACATGAACGGGCTGGACCATCGCGGTCACCGGGGCATCACGCAGACCTGGTTCATGCCGAAGAACCTCCAACGCGTGGAGCCTATGGTCAATACACTCGCCGCCCGCGCCGTTGATGAGATGCTGGGCCACGGCGGCCGCTGCGAGTTCGTAATGGACGTCGCTGTGTGGTACCCCTTGCGCCTGATCATGTTGCTGCTGGGCGTGCCCGAGGCGGACCATCCGCGCCTGTTGACGCTGACCCAGCAGATCGTGGCGCCGAACGACCCTTCGCTGCAGCGCGACACCAAGTCCTACAAGGGCCCGGCCGTCAAGGAGATGATGGAGTTCTTCGCCCGGGTCCACGAGGATCGCATCGCCAACCCGCGCGACGACCTGGCCTCGGTGATCGCCAACTCGGCCATCGACGGCCATCCGATCGGGCGCATGGAGGCGCTTTCCTACTACATCATCCTCAGCACCGCCGGACACGACACGACCTCGTCCACGCTGTCCGGCGGGCTGCTCGCGCTCCTGCGGCACCCCGACGAACTGGCGCGCCTGCGCGCCGACCCGTCCCTGCTGCCGCTGGCGGTCGACGAGATGCTGCGCTGGGTCACGCCGGTGCGGCACTTCATGCGCACCGCGACCCAGGACGTCGAGATCGGTGGCCGCAAGATTGCTGCTGGCGACCGGCTGCTGTTGTCGTATCCGTCGGCGAACTTCGACGAAGCGGTCTTCGACGAGCCGCATCGCTTCAAGATCGACCGCAGCCCGAACCGTCACGTGGCGTTCGGCTTTGGCGTGCATGCCTGCCTTGGGCAGAACCTCTCGCGGATGGAACTGCGGGCATTCTTCGCCGAGCTGTTGCCACGCATCGGTGAGATCGCGCTCGACGGTGAACCGAGTTTCATCCAGACCACCCTTGTCGGCGGCCTCAAGAGCTTGCCCTTGCGCTACGCCCCGGCACGGCTCGCGGCCTGAGCGCCGCATCGATTTCCGATCCGTTCATAAAGCACATCCCATGGTGAAGATCCAGGCCGCGGTGCTCCGCGACAAGGGGGGTCGGTTCAATTTCGAATCGATCGATGTCGACGGCCCCCAGGCTGGCGAGGTGTTGGTGCGCATCGTCGCCACCGGCGTCTGCCACACCGACATCTCGGTACGCGACCAGTACATCCCGGTGGCGCTGCCGGCGGTGTTGGGGCACGAGGGCGCGGGCATCGTCGAAGCCGTCGGCGACGGCGTCACCAAGGTCAAGCCAGGTGACAGCGTCGTGCTGAGCTATGGCTTCTGCGGCGCCTGTGCCAACTGCCGCCGCTCGCGCTATTCATGCTGCTCGCTGATGCCGGCGCTGAATTTCGGCGGCAAGCGCCTGAGCACCGGCCGCTCGCCGTACAGCGACGCGGCCGGCGCGCCGGTGTCGGGCCTGTTCTTTGGCCAGTCCTCGTTCGCGAGCCATTCGCTGGCGCCCGAACGCAATGTCGTCAAGGTCCGCGGCGACGTGCCGCTGGAGCTAATGGGACCGCTGGGCTGCGGCATCCAGACCGGTGCTGGCACGGTGATGAACACACTCAAGCCTTCGTCCGGTGACAGCATCGTGGTTTTCGGCGCGGGCTCGGTCGGGCTTTCGGCGGTGATGGCGGCGCGGGTTGTCGGCTGCGCCACGATCATCGCCGTCGACCTGCACCGCAGCCGCCTCGACCTGGCGCGTGAACTGGGCGCGACGCACGTGCTGAAGGCCGACGAAGTCGATGTCGTTGCCGAGATCGTCAGGCTCACGGGCGACGGCGCGCAGTTCTCGGTCGAATGCACCGGTTCGCCCAAGGTGCTGAGGCAGGCGGTGGAGTCGCTGCGCGTCACCGGTGTTGCCGCGATGGTCGGCGCGGCGCCGCGCGGCACCGAAGTCAGCCTGCCGACCGGACTGCTCGGGATCGGCCGCACCCTCAAGGGCGTGGTCGAAGGCGACAGCATCGCCGACCTGTTCATCCCCGAACTGATCGAGCTCTGGCGCCAGGGCCGTTTCCCGTTCGACAAGCTGATCCGCCGTTACCCTATGGCACAAATCAACGAGGCCATCGCCGCGTCGGAATCGGGCGAGGTACTCAAGCCGGTGCTCTGCAACTGAGCCGTTGCTCTCGCCGACTCAGCCGGGTGCGCGGGCGAAGCGCGTGTCGGCGTCGGGAATGGCGACCCAGGGCTGCGCGTTGTCGCACCAGATGTGCACGCGCGGCGCCAGCCAGGTCGGGTCGTCCAGCGTGCCGGCCCTGACCACGACGACGCCCGGGCGGGCCGAGAGCGTGTTGATGACCGGCGATCCGCACTGGCCGCAAAAATGCCGCTGGACAGCCTGACCGCTGTCGCCCGGCTGCTCGAACACCGAGGTCGCGCCGGTGACGTCGATCGCGTCGCGCGCGACCACCAAACTCACCGAGAAAGCCGAGCCGCTCTGCTTCTGGCACGCACGGCAGTGGCACACCATCGTGCGGGCCGCGGCCGTGCGGGCACGATATCGGACCGCGCCGCACAGGCAGCCGCCTTGCGCCTCTTCGGGGGTCGGAGGAACTGGAGAGTTGCTCATGTTCAGTCCTTATGAAAGCGGGGTGGTGGGTCAGACGAAGCGCTCGTCGCGCCGCGCTTTGTCCAGCAGCAGTTGCGGCGGTGCGAAGCGCTCGCCGTACTTGTGCGCGAGCTGCGTGGCACGTTCGGCGAACTTTCGCAAGCCGATCATGTTGACGAACTGCAGCGTGCCGCCGGTCCAGCGCGGAAAGCCGATGCCCAGCACCGAACCGATGTTCGCGTCGCGTGCATGCTCGACCACACCCTCCTCCATCGTGCGGATCGATTCGATCGCCTGGGCGTAGAGGATACGGTCCTGCAGGTCTTCGAGCGGCAGTTCGACGCCAGCCTTGCCGTACTCGGCCGCGAGCCCGGGCCAGAGCCGCTTCGGCCCCTCCGCCGGGTAGTCGTAGAAGCCACCGCCGCCAGCGCGGCCAGGGCGCTTCAGCGTACCGGCCATGCGTTCGATCACGGCCCAGCCCGGGTGTTGCGGCAGCGGCTTGCCTTCGGCCGCCAGGTCGATCTCGGTCTGGCGGCGCACCGACAGCGTCAGCGCCATCGAGGTCTCGTCCATCACCGCGAGCGGGCCGACCGGCATGCCGACGCCGATCGCGACGTTCTCGATCAGCGCCGCCGGCACACCTTCGGCCAGCATCGCCGCGCCTTCCTTCGTGAAGGTACCGAACACGCGGCTCGTGAAGAAGCCGCG
>JBDUAG010000248.1:0-6046 GCA_040004785.1 Burkholderiales bacterium
TCGACATGCTGCAGGCGATGAACACCGGCCATGAAGGCTCGCTCACCACCATCCATGCCAACACGCCTCGGGACGCGCTGTCCAGGCTCGAGAACATGATCGGCATGGCCAACCTCAACCTGCCCCACAAGGCCGCCCGATCGCAGATCGCGTCGGCCATCACGGTGGTGATCCAGGGCCTGAGATTGATCGACGGCAGGCGCAAGATCACCAGCATCCAGGAGATCACCGGCATGGAAGGCGACGTCATCACCATGCAGGAAATCTTCGCCTTCAAGCAGACCGGCATCGGCCCCGAGGGCCAGGTTCAGGGCTATTTCCACGCGACCGGCGTGAGGCCGAAATTCACCGAACGGCTGCGCGCGTTCGGCATTGACTTGCCCGACGCCATGTTCGATCCGTCCAAGCGCTACGAGTAGAGGGGGACATTGCCATGCTGCAAAACATCGGCGGCAACGCCTTCCTGATTATCTCGGTGCTTGTCTTCGTGGCCGTGCTCCTGCTGCTGGAGGGCATCTATCTGATCTGGCGATCCTACAAGGGACCTGAAGCCAAGAAGATCGAAAAGAGGCTGCGCGCACTTTCGGCCTCTGTCGACAAGTCGGCCCAGGCACAGGTGTTGAAGCAGCGCATGCTCAGTGAGGTGCCGGCGCTCGAGCGGCTGCTTCTGAGTCTTCCAAGAGCGCACAGCCTCGACCGCTTCATCCTCCAGGCCGGGCTGGAGTGGACCGTGTCCAGCCTTCTCCTATCTTGCGCGGCGCTCGGTATCACCGGCTACATGGTGACGGTCTGGGTGCTGCACCAGACACCTCTGCTGGGCGCGGCTGCGGGCGCTGTTCTGATCGCCGTGCCGCTGCTGTACGTGCAACGCAAACGCAGCCGGCGTTTGACCCGAATGGAGCAGCAGTTGCCCGAAGCACTCGACCTGGTGACCCGGGCCTTGCGCTCCGGACACTCGTTTTCATCGGGGTTGCAGATGATCGGCGAAGAGATGGCCGAGCCGATCGCGAATGAGTTCCGGATCGTGAGCGACGAGGTCAATTTCGGCGTGTCGCTGCAGCAGGCGCTGACCAACCTGAGCGAACGGATCCCGCTGACTGACCTGCGGTACTTCGTGGTCGCGGTGCTGATCCAGCGCGACTCCGGTGGCAATCTGACCGAGGTGCTGGGCAACCTGAGTCGCCTGATTCGCGAGCGCCTGAAGCTGCTGTCGAAGGTCAGGGTTCTGTCTGCGGAAGGACGTCTGTCGGCGTGGATCCTCGGCCTCATGCCTTTCGCACTGGGAGCCGTCATGAATCTCCTGAACCCGGCCTTCATGTCACCGCTGTGGAAGGATCCGCTCGGAATTGCCATCCTCAAGTACATGCTCATCCTGATGGCTGTCGGTCTCTTGATGCTGAAGAAAATCGTCCGGATCCGGGTCTAGAAGGAGAACGATATGCTGCTATTTCCTGCGCTAGTGTTTCTTACCGTGGTGCTGGGGTTCGCGGGGTTGTTTTTCTGGCTGGCACCCACCCGCACGGGGCAGCGGCTCCAGGCCATGTCCGATACGCCGAGGAAGTCGCAGTGGACGGAAACTGCGGTGAAGATCGTCGGCCCCTTCGCCCAGCTGTCTTCGCCCACGGGCGATGCCGCAACCTCGCCGCTGAGGGTCAAATTCCTCAATGCGGGCATCCGCCACGACGATGCCCAGTTGATCTATTTCGGCGCTAAGACGCTGCTGCCCCTCGTTTTTGCGGGCGCGGCGGCCCTTGGCCTTCGCGCGACAGGCCAAGCTGCTGACTTGACGCTTGTGCTCTACCTGGTCGTGGCAGCCTTGATCGGTTGCTACCTGCCCAACTTCTTCCTCGCTTGGAAAATCCGCAACCGCAAGCGCGAGATCTTCGAAAACTTTCCTGACGCGGCCGACCTGATGCTGGTCTGCGTCGAGGCAGGTCTGGGGCTGGACGCCGGACTCGTCAAGGTCACGGAAGAAATCAGAATGAAGAGCCTGGCCCTGGCGGAAGAGTTGCACTGGACCAATCTTGAGATGAGGGCGGGGGCAGCACGGGAGAAATCGCTGCGCAATCTTGCACTGCGTACCGGGGTCGAGGAGATCGGTACGTTTGCCACCATGTTGACGCAGGCTGACAAGTTCGGCACGAGCATCGGCGAGTCGCTCCGGGTGTTTTCCGACGACCTGCGTCACAAGCGGCAGATGCGTGCGGAGGAACTGGCCGCCAAGGTTCCAACGAAGATGCTGCTGCCGCTGGTCATCTGCGTGTTTCCCTCCATCATCATGGTCGTCCTGGGCCCGGCAGTGATCCAGATCATCCGGACCATGCTGCCGATGCTGAGCGGGCGAGGGTAGGAAAGTGTCGCCCGGCGCTGCCGTCAGGACGGCAGCTTGTCCAGGTGGTGCTTGACGGCGTAGACGTACAGCTCGAGCCGATTGCTCACCTCGAGCTTCTGGTAGATCGAGGTCAGGTGGTTGCGCAAGGTGTGTTCGGTGACGAACAGGCGCTCGGCCAGCGCCTTGTTCGATGCGCCGCTGCCGTCGACCACCGCGTAGATGATCTTTCGCTCCTTGCAGGTCAGGGTCGCCTGCTTCTCCGTCTCGGGATCAGCCTTGTGCGCACGCTTCGAGTCGACGAACTCCGCGAACACGCGGCCCATCGTTTCGTTGTCCACGCACAGCTCGCCCTTGTGCATTCTTTCGATCGCCAGGAGCACCTCGTCCGCGGCTGCGTCTTTCCGCAGCACACCCCGGGCCCCGCCGAGGACCGCCAGGTCGAGGGTTTTTTGCTGGCGCTCGCCGGTCAGGATCAGTACGCGGGAGACCGAGTTGGACAGCAGGCCCGGGAGAATGTCCAGCGCGCATTTGCCGCCCAGATCGAGATCCAGCAGGATGACGTCGGGAATCACCTGGTCGACTTGCTCGAGCGCTTCTTCGCAGTTTCTCGCCGTCCCGACCACCTGCATTCGCGGCTTCTCGCCGTCGATCAATCTGGACAATCCCCACAGCATCGTCTGGTGATCGTCGACAAGCATGACACCGATGGGTTTTTCAACTGGCTGCATGTTCCACCTCCTAGATGGGTATCTCGACGTGCACGGAGGTGCCGCCGCTTGTTTTCCGCATGACCTGCGCGTTGCCGCCGAGCGCGGTGGCGCGTTCCGTGATCGACCTCGGCTGAAATTCGACTGACTGAGTTCCGTCGCATTCGTTCTCGATCTGGATCCTGAGCAAGCCGTTCGCGCATTCCAGCTTGACGGCGCCGTGGTGCGCGAAGGTGTGCCTGCAGATGTTGCTCAAGCCCTCGCGCACGATCTGCAATATCTCCGCGGTCAGCCGATCGCTCACGTTGAGTTCGCCCTGCACGCAGACCGCGATGTCGATGCCGTAGAAATCTCTGGCCTGCGCTGCCTGCTGGCGCAGGACCATGAGAAGAACCTGCTCCGTCTTGCCCAGGCCGTTCTTGACCGTGCCGGCGTAGCGGCGCAAGTCGCCGATGACCTTGGCGGCCATGTTCGCCAGCTTGTCGAGATCCTCGATCAGCGGGTTGTCGGCGGCCGCCTTCTTGCGCAGCGCGCTCAGGCCCATCTTCAATCCGATGTAGGGCTGGATGGCCGTGTCATGAAGATCTAGCGCGATCTTCTGACGTTCCTGCGAAGCTGCATCCGAGGCCATCCGGTCCAGCAGTTCGATGTTCTCGATCACGGGGAAGGCCTGGGCAGCGATATGGCTCAGGAAGAGCGCGTCGGCCTTTCTGAATCCGGTCTGGCGGGAGAACACATAGATGCGGCCTTCGCTTCTTCGGAGCGACACCGGTGCGCTGATGAACGAACGGGCATCCAGAAGCTCGGCCAGGCCCTCGCAAGCCGCTTCCTCGTGCTTGTTCCATCTTCCCCCGGTGCTGTCGTACACCGCGACTCCGGCGAACGGGGACAGCTTTGGCCAGATCGCGCTGTTATGGACAACGATGCGGTTCTGTGGGAGCGCGACGAGCGGCGCGGCCGCTTCGGCGTCGATCCGTTCGGCATTGACCAAATGCTTCGCGTCGCCCTCCCTGATGGTGCGCAAGAAATAGGCGCCCGACTCCTTGTCCCGAACGATCAGCAAGCAGCAGCTTCCCTGGAAGAACACCTGTGTCTTCTCCAGGACGCTGGTGACGGTGTGATCGACGCCGAAGCGCGGATTCGATACGCGGCTGACGTCGCGAAGCAGCGCGAGCCGCCGCTTCAGTTCGACCTTCGAACCGCCCCAATGGATGCTCATGTACCCGAACGCAAGCAGGAAGGTGGCGCGCAGCAGCAGGCGGGGCAGATCCTGCTCGGTCGTCGTTCCCAGTCCGCAGGCGGCGAACAACCCGACCGAAGCGAGGGTGACGCGCGCGCCTTCGTTGAAGCCCCATCGAAAGGACGATGTGAGGATGGCGAAAAAGAAGAACAAGAAGAAGAAGCTGTGGATGCCGTCTGTGAACAGAACGATCAACCCATACCAGCAGATATCCAGCCAGTGAATCAACTTGCTCTGCGAATACGGGGCATCGAGCTGCGTAGAGATGTAGACGACAAGGCTGTGCAGGATGTAGCCGAAGAACAGGAGCCAAGTGAAGCCTCCGATTCCCCTCAAACCCGAAGGATCGACAAAAACCGCGAGCAGGGCGGAGACGGACAGCACGAGCCGCATCCTGGCGACCATGCGCGCATCGGCGGCATCGGCGGCAAGACCTGTATCCATCTCGTTCATCCTGTCCAGCTTGTGCACAAGCATTGGCGTCTCCTCCTCCCAACGATGGGCTCATCGATGAGTTTTGTAGGCAAGTTCCGCGCGAGAGAACGTGCATGTGAGAAAGTCACATTTTACTACTTAGGTTAACAAATGAGATTTTATGTAACGATTTGCAAGTCGTTCTGCGCAGGAAGTCACGCCCGCCCTACCAAGTCACGCGCAGGCCGACGGTGCCCTGAACCGACGACTTCACCCGGGCGTCGCCGCCGGTGCCGAAGGTGCGCCCGAGCTCGCCGAATACCGTTGTGACCGGCGTCAGCGCCAGCGAAAAGCCGGCCGCGACTTCCGTCGAGGCGTAGCCGCTCGCACTGGCGATGCGGGTGCTGGCGGCCGTGCCGATGAAGGTCGCCACATCGGCCCCCGAACTCGCGCGGTACACGTTGACCCGCGCATAGGGTTGCAGCCGACCCGCCCTGGTGGAGATGTCGCCCTTGACGCGCACACCGAGGCGGCCGATCCAGCCTCCTTCGGCGTCCTGATGAACGCGCGCGCCGGCGATTGACACGTCGTCGAAACGTGTTCTTTGGCGGATGAGCTGTGCTTGCGGCTCGATGCTCCAGCCATCGGCCAAGGCAAAGGACTTGCCGGCTTCTACAGATGCCGAGAAGCTGCGTGCCTTGCCCGACACCGTGAGACTGCCGTCGGGCCGCACACTGTAGCGGTGGCTGCCCGCTTGCAGCACGGCATCGACATACCAGCCGCTCGCATCTTTCCAGGTCGCATAGCCGCCGAGGTAGCGCGACTGCAGATCGGTATTGCCGACCCTGCCGAAGGTGCCGCGCGCGTTGCCGCTCACGTCGACACCCCCGTCCAGAGAGCCGACATAGATGCCGGCGCGCCAGTTGTTGCCGGCCAGAAGGTCGGCGCCTGCCTGCAGGCCGCTCACATGACCCCGGCTGTGCGGGGCGGCGCTGCCGTCCTGGCGAATGTCGAGGTTGGTGTAGACGGCACGCACCCAGGCTTCGCGGGCAGACCCTGAATCGCCGACCCGGCGATTCAGGTTGCCCAGCATCGCGAGATCCGCTTGGCGAACTTGCGCCGGGAGGGCGGCGAGGAGCGGCATTTCGTTCCTATAAGCAGGTGCGGCAGGGGCGGGCGCGATCACCTTCTTTTCGGGCTCCACGGTCGCCGGCTCGGCTTCGGCGGCTGCAGTTGCGGGACTCTTGGCCCCCTCTGATGCAGGGGCAGGAGCAGGGGCAGGAGCAGGGGCAGGGGCAGGGGCAGGAGCAGGAGCAGGAGCAGGAGCAGGAGCAGGAGCAGGAGCAGGAGCAG
>JBDUAG010000249.1:0-6034 GCA_040004785.1 Burkholderiales bacterium
AGCGCCTTGAACGGCACCGCGATGTTCGGGTCGTAGTGCGGCTTGAAGCCGTCGCCGTCGGGCTTGAGCATCGGCCGTGTCAGCGCCAGCCATTGCTCGCGGGTGTGCGGGCCGAAGCCCTGCGAGATGCTCCACAAGTAGTCGGCCGCCTCGTCGAGCGTGTTCCAGCGCAGCGGCGCGCCGAGATAGGTACCGATGCGCTGGATCGCCTCGAAGCGGATCGCCGGCCCGACGTCGTTGAGGACCAGCTTGGATACCGGCGACTGCTTCAGCGAGGCCAGCCCCAACCCGATCAACCCGCCCATCGAGGTGCCGACCCAGTGCAGCGTCTCGGCATTCAAGCGCGCCAGCAGCGTGACCATGTCGGCCACGTAGGCGGGGATCTGGTAGCCGGTCGGGTCGGCCAGCGCATCCGAGGCGCCGCGGCCCACCACGTCGGGGCAGACGACGCGGTACTCGGCACTCATCGCCTGCGCCAGCACGTCGAAGTCGCGGCCCTGCCGCGAGAGGCCGTGCACGCACACCAGCACGCGCGGGTTCGCAGCATCGCCCCACTCCCAGTACGCCAAGCGGTGCAGGCCGCGCGCGCTCAGGCACTGCACGTGGTTCAGTCGGGGTGATGTCATGGCGGCGCTCTTTTCACGATGGCCGTTCATCGTAAGCGAACACCGAAAGACTATTTGACGAGCTGCACTGTCCCGCCCACGTTCACGCTGACCGTGCCCTTGCCTGGCTCGACCGGCAAGGCTTCGTCCGAGGAAGCCGACATCGTCTTCATCCGCACGGCCGTCATCGGCATCGGGTGTTGCGGTTCGTTGGTCGAGACGTTGACTTCCCGGATCGAGTAGCTGCCGTAGCCGAACTGCTTCGCGTAGTCGGCCGCCTTGGCGCGGTAGCGTGCGATCGCCTGACCCGAGACCTCGGCCTCCGACTTCTCGCGCAACTCGCGCGACAGCGTGTAGCCGACGCGGCTGATCGTCAGCGTCGTGATGCGGCCGCTCAGCTGGCCGATCGCTTGCATATCGCGGCCTTCGACGATCAGCTCGGCGCTGCCCTGCCAGCCGTTGATGACGCCCTTGCTGGTGTAGCGCGGCGAAAGCGAGAAGTTGCCCGTCTGCACCTCGACTTGGCCCGGCCGCGCCGCCTTCTTCGCCTCGGCCACGGCGGCGTCGAGCGCCTGCTTCAGTTGCGACTGGACGCTGGCGGCGTCGGCGCCTTCCTTGGTGGTGCCGAAGGTCACGCCGAGCACGTCGCGCGTCACCTCGATGCTGGCGCTGCTGGAGAGGCTGACGACCCCTTGCGGCGTGAATGCACTGGCCACCTCTGCAGCGGACGGCGTGGCGAAGCTCGGCGTCGCGGCGGCCGTGAGCGCCACCGCGAGCAAGGTCTTGGGAACATGAAACATGGGGTCATCCTTCAGAGATCATCGATGCAGGCTTATACGTTCCAGGCCGCAATCGGGGGGTCAGAACACCCTTGGACGCAGTTGTAACAGGTGGTCAAACCAAGCAAAAACGAGGGCATTTCATGCCCAGAATCGCGTTTGTTACAAGTTTGGAGCTATGAATGTCTGCCATCCCCAACCCGCGCCCCGACCGAATCGTCGTCGTCGATGACGATGCCCGCATCCGCGATCTGCTGCGCCGCTACCTCACGCAAGAGGGTTTCGAGGTGCTGCTGGCCGAGGACGCGAAGGCGCTGAACCGCCTGCTCACCCGCGAAACCGTGCACCTGATCGTGCTCGACCTGATGCTGCCCGGCGAAGATGGTCTGTCGATCTGCCGCCGCTTGCGCGCCGCGAACGACCTCACCCCCATCATCATGCTGACCGCCAAGGTCGAGGACGTGGACCGCATCGTCGGCCTCGAGGTCGGCGCCGACGACTACCTGCCCAAGCCCTTCAACCCCCGCGAGCTGCTCGCCCGCATCCACGCCGTGCTGCGTCGTCGCCCGACGCTCGAAGCACCCGGCGCACCGGCTCTCGAAGCACAGACCGTCACCTTCGGCCCGTTCGAATTCGACCTCGCGCTGCGCCGCCTGAGCAAGGACGGCGAGCAGATCGCCTTGACCACCGGCGAGTTCTCGATGCTCAAGGCGCTGGTGCGGCATCCGCGCCAGCCGCTCTCGCGCGACAAGCTCGCGCAGCTTGCGCGCGGCCGCGAGTTCGAGCCCTTCGATCGCAGCCTCGACGTGCAGATCTCGCGCCTGCGCAAGATGATCGAGCCGGATCCGGCGCAGCCGCGCTACATCCAGACCGTCTGGGGTGTGGGCTACGTGTTCGTGCCGGACGGAGCCTCCTGACCGAGCGAGCCCGGGTCGAGCGCCGGGCCGCCCCAAGCCGGCCCGATCCCCGCGGGGGATCGACCGACGTATCCGTCGGTCGAGGGGCCGCATTTCGTCTGTTAGCCTGCGGACCAGATGGCCCATAAACAAGTCGCGCTCAGCCTCTTCTGGCGCACGTTCTTCCTGATCGCGCTGCTTCTGGCCAGCGGCGTGATCGCGTGGACGCAGACCTTCCGCGCGCTCGAATTCGAGCCGCGCGCCGCGCAGGCCGCGCAGCAGATCGCCAGCCTGGTGAAGCTCGCGCGCGCGGCGCTGCAATCGAGCGACGGCATCAACCGGGTGGCGCTGGTAAAGGGCATCTCGAACCAGGAGTCGCTGAAGCTCAAACCACGCGAGCCTGCCGACAAATGGGAGCCCTACGACGGTGACCGCATCTCGCGGACGATTGCCGACCAGCTGCACGCACAGCTCGGTACCGACACCGTGGTCGCCAGCACCGTGAACGGTGCGCCCGGCCTGTGGATCGGCTTCTCGATCGAGAAGGACCCGTACTGGCTGCAGATCGACCTGATCCGCGAGGGGCCGACGGCCTGGAACACGATCACGCTGTGGGTCAGCATCGCGCTGCTCGCGACCGTGCTCGGCTCTGCCGCGATCGCGCGGCTCATCAACCAGCCGCTGAAGGAACTCAGCTTCGCCGCGAGCCGCATCCGAGAAGGCGAGTTCGATTCGCGCCTCGACGAGAACACGCTGACGAGCGAGATTCGCCAGGTCAACATGGGCTTCAACCGCATGGCGCGCGAGCTCGCGAAGGTCGAGCAGGACCGCGCGGTGATGCTCGCCGGCATCTCGCACGACCTGCGCACGCCGTTGGCTCGATTGCGCCTGGAAGCCGAGATGAGCGTGCAGGACGAAGAGGCCAAGCAGAACATGGCGATGGACATCGACCAGCTCGACGCCATCATCGACAAGTTCATGGATTACGCGCGGCCGGGCGACAACAAGATGATGCCGGTGCACCTCAGCAGCGTGGTCGATCGCGAGATGGCGGCGTTCCGCGACACGCGCCAGATCCGCATCACCTCGCGCGTGGCGATCGACACCAAGGTGATGGCCGACGACACCGAGCTCGGGCGCGTGCTGCAGAACCTGTTCGAGAATGCGCGCCGCTACGGCCGCAGTACCGACACCGGCGTCGCCCGCGTGCTCGTCAGCTACGCCCGCACCGGGCCGTGGGTGATCGTCACGGTGCGCGATTTCGGCCAGGGTGCCGACCCGCACAAGCTCGCTCAGCTCACCACGCCGTTCTTCCGCGGCGACGCCGCGCGCACCGCGGCCACCGGCGCCGGCCTCGGGCTGGCGATCGTGGACAAGGCGGTGCAGCGCATGGGCGGCACGTTCGAGCTCGTCAACGCGCCGGACGGCGGGCTGATGGCACACATCCGGCTCAAGAAGGCGCCTTGAACGTTCGCGACGAGGTCGCGGCGCTGGGTCGCTTTCTGCGGGCACCGCGGCGCCGGCCGGGTCCGCGGTTGAATGCAAGGCCGTGGCTGCCCCGGCTGCTGGTGTTGGCCGTGTCGACGATCGCGGTCGCGATCCTGGTGGATGCCGCGACGACTCCGCTGGCGACATGGGCCGGGCTGGAAAGCAAGTTCCCCGACAAAGTCACGCCGCGGTTGCTCTTTCTGGCGCTCGTGTTTGCGCCGATCGGCGAGGAGTTGCTGTTTCGCGCCGGCCTGCGCCGCGCCGACTACACGCTGGCGATCGGCCCGGCGCTGCTGACCCTGGCGATCGCGCCGTGGGTTCGAACGACGTTCGTCGTGCTCGCAGCGTGGGCGATTGCAGCGCTGGCGATCAACCGCCTGCTCGCCCGGCACACGCTCCGGCGGCCCGGCGCGCGCTTCGCGCTCGGGCGCCGCTTCATCGCGCACTACGCGTGGATCTTCTGGGGCTACACCGTCGCGTTTGCGCTGATGCACATCGGCAACTACAGCGGGAGCGGCCCGCGCGGCACCGTCGTGCCGCTGCTGGTGCTGCCGCAGTTCGTGATCGGCACGGTGCTGGGCTACCTGCGGCTGCGCGACGGCCTGCGCAGCAGCATGCTGATGCACTTCCTCGTCAATTGTTCGGCGATGGCGCTGCTGGGCGTGTCGCCCTGAGGCGAATCACGCGCCGCGCCACAGCAGGCACACGGCGCGCGCCTCGATCGCCTCGCAGCGGCCGACCGGCCCCATCTTCTCGGCTGTCTTCGCTTTCACGCTGACCTGGTCGACGGCCACGCCGACCGCCTGCGCGATGCGCTGGCGCATCGCCAGGATGTGCGGCGCCATCTTCGGCGCCTGGGCGATCACCGTGCTGTCGATGTTGCCGACCAGCCAGCCTGCGGCGCGCACGCGGCGCGCACACTCGGCGAGCAGCGCGATCGAGTCGGCGCCCTTGTACTGCTCGTCGGTGTCGGGGAAGTGAAAGCCGATGTCGCCCATCGCGGCGGCGCCAAACAACGCATCGGTGATCGCGTGGCACAGCGCATCGGCATCGGAGTGGCCCATCAAGCCGTGCGTGTGCGGAATCTCGACGCCGCCGAGCACCAACCGGCGGCCGGCCACCAGCGCGTGCGTGTCCCAGCCCTCGCCGATGCGCCAAAGTGGGGGCTTCGCGCGTGCATTCATGTTCTCGTCCTGAGGAGGCGTTCGGCCAGGTCGAAATCGGGCGGCCAGGTGATCTTGAAGTTTTCCATGCTGCAGGCGACGAGCTTCGGCGCCAGCCCCATCGCCTCGATCGCGCTGGCTTCGTCGGTCACGTGGTGGGCCGCGGCGAGCGCGTCGCGCAAGGCCTGCAGGCGGAACATCTGCGGCGTCTGCGCCTGCCACTTCGCGCGACGGTCGATCGTCGAGACCGAACGCCCGTCATGCTCGACCTTCAAGGTGTCGGCCAGCGGCAGCGCGAGCAGGCCGCCGACGGCGTCATCGAGACATGCGTCGATGAGCGCGGCTATCCATTCGGCGCGAACAAGGCAGCGCGCCGCGTCGTGCACCAGCACCCAGTCGTGCTCGCGCGCGCCGCGGGTGGCGAGCGCGGTCAGGCCGTTCGCCACCGTCTGCGCGCGCGTCGCGCCGCCATCGCGCGAGACCCAGCCGGTGAAGCCCGCGGCATGCGTCTCGAACTCGCGATCCTGCGGGCTCAGCACCACCATCGTCTGCGTCAGCCGCGTCACCTGCGCGAGTGCGGCGAGCGTGTGCGCCACCAGACTTTTCCCGGCCAGCGGCGCGTACTGCTTCGGCCCCTGCGCGCCGGAGCGTTCGCCCGTGCCGGCGCAGGGCACCAGCGCGTACAGGCGTGGAAGGGCTTCGGGATGGGGAGCCTGCGTCATCGGAGCGCGAATTCTATAATCGGCAGCATCTGCCGCCCCGCGGAACGCCACATTCAGCTGGCCTCGCGGGGCGGCCCCATTTGGGCCACGCTTCACGCATGCAACTCCCTGCCATCGCCCCTGGAAAGCGCTACACGCTGCCGCGCCCGACCGGCTCGGCCGATGCGCTGCTGCTCGCGCGTTTCGCGCAAGCGCAGGCCGCCGACAAAACGATCACCGCGATCATCACTGCCGAGCCGGCGGACACCCAACGCCTCGAGGCCGAGTTGCCGTTCTTTGCGCCGGGTCTGCGGATCGCCGTGTTCCCCGATTGGGAAACGCTGCCCTACGACACGTTCTCGCCGCACCAGGACTTGATCTCCGAGCGCCTGGCCACGCTGT
>JBDUAG010000250.1:0-6010 GCA_040004785.1 Burkholderiales bacterium
CTGGGCCGCAGCCGAGGTCGAGGATCGTGAACGGCGGCGTACCTTCCATGTGCCGTACCAGCGCGGCGATGTTCTGGCTGACATCGTGGTCTCGTGTGCCTTGCCAAAAGGCCCTGGCCCGCTCGTTGTAATGAGCAAGCGTCAGCGCAGCGGTGCGGTCGAGTTGTTCGCGGGTCATTGGCATCGCTGCATGTTGCCGCATCTTCGCGACCCCGGCAGCCAAAAGGGCCCAGGGGCCGCATGGCGCATCCACTTGGATGGTTCTAGGATGGTGTTAGGATGGCGACATGCCAGCCAGAAGCGCCCTCTCCGCCGCCAACAAGCCGCTTGACGAGAAGATCACGATCAACGTCGGGTACGTGGACCTCGGTCAGATCGATCTCCTGGTGCAGGAGGGCTTCTACGCCAACCGCACCGATCTGATTCGCACCGCGATCCGCAACCAACTCGCCACCCATGTCGACGCGGTGAAGCAGGCGGTGGCTCGCAAGACGCTGGTGCTGGGCATCCAGCACTTCAGCGCCGCCGATCTGCGCGCCGTGAAGGCGGCGGGCCAGACGCTGCAGATCCGCGTTCTCGGCCTTGCCTCCATCGCTCTCGACGTCACCCCGACCCTGGCGCTGTCCACGATCGAGTCGGTGGTCGTACTGGGCGCTCTGCACGCCAGCCCCGCCGTGAAGGCGGCGCTCGCCAGCCGCATCCGTTGACCGTAAACGAGGAACGCCATGAACACGTCATTTCAGCGCTTGATGGTCGAAGCAACGCGCCTCACGCGGGCCGGGGATCTGCAAGGTGCCACCGCGGCGATTCAGGCGGCGCTCGGCGGTGCAGCCGTGTCCTCGGCAGGCGACGACACCTGCGTCATCGATGTCGAGGCGCGCGAAGTCGAAATTGAAGCCACGATCCCTTTGCACCCGGTGCCGAACGCCGGCCAGTTCATCAGTGGCAGCCACACTGGCGCGACCGGCACGCGCGAGTACAAGCTCTACGTGCCGCCGGGCTATCGCGGGCAAGCTCTGCCGCTGGTGGTGATGCTGCACGGCTGCAAGCAGAGCCCCGACGACTTCGCTGCTGGCACCGGGATGAACGAGGCAGCGCTCGAGCGCGATTTCTTCGTTCTTTATCCGGCGCAGACGCACAAGGCCAATGCCTCGCGCTGCTGGAACTGGTTCAAGCACGAGCACCAGCGCCGCGATGGTGGAGAACCCGCGCTGCTGGCCGGCATGACGCAAGACGTGATGAAGCGCTACAACATCGAGCCGCAACGCGTTTACGTGGCCGGTCTGTCGGCCGGTGGCGCGATGGCGGCGATCCTCGGCAGCGCCTACCCGGACATGTTCGCCGCGGTGGGCGTGCACTCCGGCTTGCCTCCCGGCTCGGCGATGGACGTCCAGACGGCATTCGCGGCGATGAGGGGCGGCGCCGCCTCGGCGGCGCGAAGCGGGCAGATGCCGCCGACCATCGCGTTCCACGGCGACCAGGACACCACGGTGCATCCGGCCAACGGCGAGCGAGTCGTGGCTGCGAGCGCGGGCGCCGCCACGCCGGAGTTCGAGGCCGGACGTAGCGACAACGGCCGCGAGTACACGCGGCGAATTTACCGCGACGCGGGCGGCCGCGTTGTTGCAGAACACTGGGCAGTGCATGGGTCGGGCCATGCCTGGTCGGGCGGCAGTGCGCGGGGTTCCTACACCGATGCCAGGGGGCCCGACGCTACGGAAGAGATGCTGCGCTTCTTCTTCTCGCACACGCTGCACACCGCGCGCTGAGGCTCGGTCGACCGACCGGAAACGCTGCTGCGCTCCGGCCATTCATGACCGAAGCCTGCCAGCGGTGACGGTGGAGTGGTGTGAGCTCCATCGACGCGCATGTGCGTGTGTGCTCGCGACGTTTCGTCCCAGCGAGAACGCGGTGAATGGAGGATTCGGACGCTGTTCCGTTCAGCGTGGGTTCATGCAGTCGACTGCAACATGCGCCCATTCCCAACCCATGGAGCTTTGCATGAAGCACCTCGCCCTTATCCCCTTGCTCGCTACCGCCGCTGTCGCGGCTCACGCGCAAACCTACCTCGACAACGCCCGCGTCAGCAGCGTCGAGCCGCAGTACGAAAGCGTGCGCGCACCAAGGCAGGAGTGCAGCAATCAATGGGTCAGCGAGGCTCGCCGCGGCGGTGGGCGTGACTACGGAGGTGCCGTCCTCGGCGGCATCGTCGGGGGGCTGATCGGCAACCAGGTCGGCGGCGGCCACGGCCGTGAAGCGGCCACGGCGGTGGGTGCGGTCGTGGGCGCATTCACCGGCAACAGCCTCGCGAACCGCGATCGCTGGCAGCAGCCGGAGCCGATGTCGCGTGAGGTCACGACGTGCCGCGATGTCGAGGACGTTCAGTCGCGCCTCTTGGGCTATCAGGTCACCTACGAGTACCACGGCCAGCGGTACACGACCCTGATGCAAGAGAACCCCGGGCGCTTCGTGCCAGTGCGAGTGTCGGTGGATCTTGTGGGACGATAGTGGCTTCTTCGATCAACCTTCGGCTCCCGTTCCTCGCCCCATGAAAGCGCTCGTCGTCAAATCTGTTTGCGCCCTCTTGATCGCGCTGGCCGCGCCGGCCTGGGCCGACATCGGCCGGGACGAGGCTGCAGCGGCAGCACAACGCGTCGCTACCGGCCGTGTGCTGTCGGTCGAGCGGACCGAGGCCGACAAGCGCCCTGTTTGGCGCGTCAAGGTTCTCACGGGCCAAGGCGAAGTCCGGGTCATCCTGATCGACGCCGCCAGCGGGCGGGTCGTGGGCTGATCGGGAGGCGATCGAAATGCGCCTGTTGCTGGTCGAGGACGATGCGGCTCTGCGCCTCGGGCTGGCGCGACGGTTGGAAGCCGATGGCTACCGTGTCGACCAGGCCGCCGATGGCGAAGACGGCTTGTTCCAGGCGCGCGAATATCCGGTCGATCTCGCGATCGTCGATCTCGGTTTGCCCAAGCTCAGCGGCCTGGACGTGGTCAAGGGCTTGCGAGCGAACGGGCGAACCATCCCCATCCTGATCCTTACCGCACGGGGCAGCTGGCAAGACAAGGTCGTCGGCCTGGAAGCGGGCGCGGACGACTATCTCGTCAAGCCCTTCGAATATCCCGAGCTCCATGCACGCATCAAGGCCTTGCTGAGGCGCTCGCTGAAGGCCACGTCCGACGTCCTCACGCTCGGGCCGATCGCCATCGATTTCTCGGCGCAGAGCGCCCGCCTCGCGGGCGAGGTGGTCGAGCTGACGACCTTCGAATACCGCCTGCTCGAGTTCCTCGTGCGCGAACGAGCGCGCGTCGTCAGCAAGCAGGAGCTGTCTGACTACCTGTATCCCCATGACGAAGACCGGGACAGCAATGTGCTCGAAGTGCTGATCGGTCGGCTGCGCCGCAAGCTCGACCCGGGCGGCACGCTGGCGCCGATCGAAACCTTGCGCGGTCGAGGCTACCGCTTCACCCTCGGATGAGGTGGCCCGACTCGATCCGCGCCCGCTTGATGCTCGGTGCCACGGCGGTGCTGATCGCGTTCGTGGCGGGGGCCGGCTGGGCCGTGCAACGGGCCCATGAAGACAGCGTGCGCACGGCCCGCTTCGCGCAGCTCCAGGGCACGGTGTATCTGCTGCTGGCCGGCGCCGATCTCGACGAGCGCGGCGTGCTGGTCATTCCTCCTTCCTTCCCCGAACCGCGTCTGTCCTTGCCGGGGTCGGGCCTGTACGCGAGCATCGTCAACGTGGCGCGACGCGAGGAATGGCAGTCGCCGTCGACCCTGGGCATTCGATTGCCGTTCCTGCGCAGCGTCGCGGTCGGCCAGTGGCGCTCCGAGATCGTCGGTGCCGGTGGTCGCGACTATCTGGTGATCGGCTATGGCGTCAACTGGGCCGGGCGCGCGCAAGCGGCGCCGCTGGTGCTTTCCGTGGTCGAAGACAAGGCCGAGTTCGATCGAGAGGTCGGCGTCTTCGAGCGCACGTTGTGGACATGGCTCGGCAGCGCCGCCGCACTGCTGCTGGTGTCGCAGACGCTGCTGCTCGAATGGGGCTTGACACCGCTGAGGCGCGTCGCGCGCGAGGTCCGCGGCATCGAGCTCGGCGATCAGGCCGAGATCGAAGGACGGTACCCGACCGAGATCGCGGCGCTGACGAACAACCTCAACACCTTGATCACCCAGGAACGCCTGCGCCAGACCCGCTATCGCGAGGCCTTGAGCTTTCTCGCCCACAGCCTCAAGACGCCGCTGGCGGTGCTGCGCAACGCGCTCGGTGAGCCGGCGATGTTGCCCGACACGGTGAGCCAGCAGGTAGACCGCATGGACAACATCGTCCAGCACCAGTTGGCCAGGGCGGCGGCCGGTGGCGCGTCACGCTTTGCCCCCTATCTGGCGCTTGCAGGCGTCATGCACCGGGTTCGCGATTCGTTGGTCAAGGTGTATGCCGACAAGGCTTTGGCCATTTCCATCGACACCATTCCGCCTGAGCTCGCCTGGCGGATCGACGAAGGCGATGCTTTCGAGATGCTCGGCAACGTGATGGACAACGCCGCGAAATGGGCGAAGCAGCGCGTCGCGGTCAGCGCGAGGCGCGAGGAGAACCGGTTGCACGTCAGGGTGGACGACGACGGTCCGGGCTTCAGCGATACGCAGGCGATCCTGCAGCTGCACGTGCGCGGCGACGAGAAGGTGCCCGGCCACGGCGTCGGCTTGGCGGTCGTCAACGAACTGGTGGCCAGCCACGACGGCGAGTTGAGCCTGTCTCGCTCGGACCTCGGCGGAGGCCGGGTCGACATCGTGCTGCGGGTGGCCTGAACGATCTCGTATCCGTTCAGGTGGCGTTCATGGGTGGGCGCGCAAGATGACTTCATCGCAACTCAAGGAGCCCTCATCATGAAACGCCCCCTCTCTTCTCGATTCATCGCTGCCGCCGTCCTTGCAGCCGCCGCACTCGGCGCCGCATCGGCCGCACAAGCGCGGCCCGACATCCAAGTCTCTATCGGCCTGCCAGGACTGCCAGTCTTCGTCCAACCGCCCGTCTATACCCAGTCAGAGCCCTTGTATGTTCAACCTCGTCCGTACTATGCGCCACCGCCGGCGGTCGTCTATGAGCGTCCTTGGCGGCCGTCGTACCGGCACCACTTCGAGCGCGAGCGGGATTGGCGGCATGCCGAGTGGCAACGGCGTGAATGGGAACGCCGTGAACGGGACCGTCGCCATGATGATCGGTTTCCGTCGCATGGCCGCGGGCGGGACTGAACGGTGAGCAGAGGCGCGAGAGATTGCATGGCGGTCAAGGATCGGGGGCGCCGGAGCGCGCCGATTCCGTGTGCGGGCCTTAGACAGTTGAGAGGTGCGCTTCAGACTGACTGCTGCCAGTCGCATTCGCTTGCTACCAGAGCGAACCGGCGCTCTCGACCGTCAGCGGTCGCGCTGGCTCCCGGATTCGATGCCTGAAAGGCCTCGCGCTCTCAAGTTTTCAACCTGTTGTCCTACATATTGGGACATCTTTCCCAATAACAATTCAATACATCAAGCGCCTTTGGCGCAGGAGAAGAATCATGGTGTCCGAACTCGGGATCGTGCTGCGTGATCAGCAGGCGCTTCTGTCCATGCTCTTGTCGCACGTGGCACTGGCAGACGGCAAAGAAAGGCGAAGAATGGGCGCGGCGATGACCAACCCGGGAACGTGAACCATGACAACCTCTGCTCGTGCTGCGCTCTCTCCATCGAAGCGGCGCAAGAAGGCGGCACCGGATGGCAAGACCGCTCGCTCGAAGTCGGCTGCCAGCAAACGAGCCAAGAAGTCAGCGACCAACGTGGCCATCGCCACGGACCTTGCGCCTGCGGTTGCCATTGCGTTGCTGGACAAGACCGAACGGTCACCCGGCGCCGTGGCGCCGGCACTGGATTGCCTCGCGGCAGGTGCAGTGTCCTCGGAGACCGATGGCAAGGTGCGGGTGCAACTCATGTTCGAGAACGGGGCGGTGTTGCCAGTCGAGATGAGCAACGCCG
>JBDUAG010000251.1:0-5987 GCA_040004785.1 Burkholderiales bacterium
CCATCGTCTCCTGCGTCGTGAAGGTCTTGCTGGCGATGATGAACAGCGTCTCGGCCGGCTTCAGCTTGCGCAGCACCGGCGTGATGTCGTGGCCGTCGACGTTCGAGACGAAGTGCAGCGTGAGCCCCGGGTGCGCGAACCCGTCGAGCGCGGGCACGACCATCTGCGGTCCGAGGTCGCTGCCGCCGATGCCGATGTTGACGATGTGCCGGATGCCGCTCACGGCGGTGTCGCGCACCGTCTCGACATACGCGAGCATCGCGTCGAGCACGTGGTGCACCTCGTCGCTGAACGGGCCACTCTCTTGGCCCGTGGTTGCGCGCGGAGCGCGCAGCGCGGTGTGCAGCACGGCGCGGTCTTCGGTGGTGTTGATCGGGTCGCCGCGCAGCATCGCGTCGCGCCGCGCGGGCACGCCGCATTCGTCGGCGAGGTCGAGGAGAAAGCGCAGGGTTGCCGTGTCGATCAGATTCTTCGACAGGTCGGCGAAGACCTCAGGCGCGGTCACGCTCATCGCGTCGAAGCGGCCGGCGTCGCGCGCGAACGCCTCGCGCAGATCGAGCTCGCGGCCATGCGCCTCGAAGTGGCCTTGCAGCGCGGCCCACGCCTCGGTCCGATCGCAACGTGTCATGTCACATCCCCTCGATCATCTTGTCCAGCTTGCCGGCGTCCACGGCAAACCCGCGGATGCCTTCGGCGAGCTTCTCGGTCGCCATCGCGTCGTCATTGAGCGCGAAGCGGAAGCTCGCCTCGTTGTAGGTCACGGCATGGATGTCGGCGGCCTCGGCGGCCTTCGGATCGAGCGCGCGCGGCAGCCGCGCGTCACTGGCATGCAGCGTGGCGAGCAGCTCGGGGCTGATCGTCAGCAGGTCGCAGCCGGCCAGCGCGGCGATCTGGCCGACGTTGCGAAAGCTCGCGCCCATCACCTCGGTCTCGATGCCGAACTTCTTGTAGTAGGTGTAGATCTGCGCCACCGACTTCACGCCGGGGTCGTTGGCGCCCGCATTCGCCGCTTCGTCCCACTTCGCGCCTTCGCTCTTCTTGTACCAGTCGTAGATGCGCCCGACGAACGGCGAGATCAGCTGTGCGCCCGCCTCGCCACAGGCCACCGCCTGGCAGAACGAGAACAGCAGCGTCATGTTGCAGCGGATGCCGTCGTGCTGCAGGATGCGCGCCGCCTGAATGCCCTCCCAGGTGCTGGCGAGCTTGATCAGGATGCGCTCGCGCGGGATGCCCGCCGTCTCGTACATGCCGATCAGGTGCCGCCCACGCGCCACGCTCGCGGCGGTATCGAAACTCAGCCGCGCATCGACCTCGGTCGAGACCCGCCCCGGCACGACCTTCAGGATCTCCAGCCCGAAACGCACCAGCACCTCATCGACGATGGCATCGGTCGGCGCGCCTTTGTGTGCGTTGACGGTGGCTGCCAGCAGCGGCGCGTACTCGGCCTTTTGCACCGCCTTCAGGATCAGCGACGGGTTCGTCGTCGCGTCGCGCGGCGCGTACTGAGCCAGTTGCCGGAAGTCGCCGGTGTCGGCGACGACGGTCGTGTATTGCTTGAGCTGGTCGAGTTGGTTCATGGCGGCGGCGTGCAGCTTCGAGAACCGGATTAGAACCCGCGCCGCCGCCCGATGTTCCGCCTCTCTTGCAAGTTGTTTGCCGAAAGTAACCCGCTCGGCGAGTGCCCCGTCAGGCGGCCACGACCGACAGGCCGTGGCCCGCGAGCCGCAGGCTCACCGCCTCGCCGTTCTGCCAGACGCGCTGCACATCGGGCGAGACGACGAAAATCGGGCCGAGTTCGGTGTCGAAGGTGTATTCGCGAAAGCTGCCGAGGTAGGCCGACTTCGCGACCGTGCCGGCCAGCTCGCCCGCGCCGGCGGGCAGCACCTCCCAGGCTTCGGGTCGCACCGCGACCTTGACCTTGCCCGCCGCCATCGCACGTTCACGCGGCAAGGTGATCGGCCCGAGCTGCACCGAACCATCGGGCCGCGAGACACCGTCGAACAGCATCGCCTCGCCCATGAAGCCGGCGACGAACTCGGTGCCCGGGCGCTCGTACAGATCGTGCGGCGTGCCGGCCTGCGCGATAACGCCGTGGTCCATCACGATGATCTGGTCGCTGACGGCGAGCGCTTCGGCCTGGTCGTGCGTCACGTAGGCCACCGTCAGCCCGAGGCGCTGCTGCAACGAGCGGATCTCTTCGCGCATCGAGCGGCGCAGCCGCGCGTCGAGATTGGAGAGCGGCTCGTCGAACAGCAGCACCGCGGGCTCGAGCACCAGCGCCCGTGCGAGCGCGACGCGCTGTTGCTGGCCGCCCGAGAGCTCGCTCGGCAGCCGATCGCCGAAGCCGTCGAGCCCGACGCTGGCCATCGCCGCCTGCGCGCGCTGCGCGACCTCGGCCTTGGCCACGCCCGACACCGCCAGCCCGTACGACACGTTCGCGCGCACGTTCATGTGCGGGAACAGCGCATAGCTCTGGAACACCATGCTGACGTTGCGTTCCGCCGGCCCGAGCGTGGTCACGTCGCGGCCCTCGATCAGGATCTGGCCGTCGGTCGGCATCTCCAGCCCGGCGATCATGCGCAGCGTCGTCGTCTTGCCGCAGCCGCTGGGGCCGAGGATCGTCGTCAGCGTGCCCTTCGGCACCGTGAAGCTGATGCCCTTGACGACCAGCGGCGTGCGCTTGTCATCGCCGTAGCGCTTCGTGATGTGGCGGAACTCGATGCCCGGTTTCATGACTGCCCCTCGTCAAACGGGTACGTTCGCCGATCTCCCGAGGGGATGCGGGCCGGCTTGGGAGCGGCCCGGCGCTCGGCCCGCCTGATCTCGATATTCATTCAATGCCCTCCGACGGCGCGACGGCCGAGCTTGCGTTCACCGACGACCGCGTTGATCAGCGCGATCGCCAGCGACATCAGGATGATCAGCACCGTGCAGTACGCCAGCGCCACGCCGTAGTCGCCGTTGCCGACGCGGCCGATGATGTAGGTCGTCGCCAATTCGTTCTCGGCGGTGACGAGAAACACGACCGCCGAGACCGTCGTCATCGAGCGCACGAAGCTGTAGACGAGTGCCGCGACCAGCGCCGGCTTGAGCAGCGGCAGCACGACGCGGCGCAGCGTCGTCGCGGTCGAGGCGCGCAGCATGATCGAGGCTTCGTCGAGCGATTTGTCGAGCTGTTTGAACGCCGCGGTGCCGGCGCGCACGCCCACCGGCAGATTGCGGAACACGAAGCACAGCACGATGATCAGCCCGGTGCCGGTGAGCTCGAACGGCGGCACGTTGAAGGCGAGGATGTAGCTCACGCCGAGCACCGTGCCGGGGATCGCGAACGCGAGCAGCGCGCCGAACTCGAAGCCGCTCTGACCCTTGAAGCTGGTGCGCGCCAGCAGCCACGCGATCAAGAGCCCGAGCAGCGCGCACACCGGCGCGGCGATGGCCGAGAGCTTGAGCGTCGTGAACAGCGAGTTCCATGCCGTGCCGGCGAAGACCAGCCCGAACTCGCCTTTCTGGATGTCGAATGCGGTGATGAAGTGGTGCAGCGTCGGCGTGTAATCGCGGCCCCAGGTCTGCACGAAACCGCCGGCGAACGCGAACAGGTAGACGACGATCGTGAACGCGAGCCACGGCAGCGTGATCGCGACGATGGCGCGGCGAAGGCCGTCGGGCAGCGGCATCGGCAGCCCGGCGTCGCCCTTGCCCGACACGGTGGTGTAGCTGGTGCTGCCGAGCAGCTTCCGCTGCGCGACGAACACCGCGAGCGCGAACGCCGACAGGATCAGCGCGAGCGAGGCCGCGCGGCCCTGGTCGTACTGCGCGCCGACGATGGCGAAGAAGATGTCGGTCGACAGCACCGAGAACTGGCCGCCGACGACGACCGGGTTGCCGAAGTCGGCGATGCTCTCGATAAAACCGACCAGGAACGCGTTCGCCAGGCCCGGCTTCAGCAGCGGCAGCGTCACCGTCATGAAGGTGGTGCGGCGATCCGCGCGCAGCGTCTGCGCCGCCTCTTCGAGCGACGGCCCGATGCCGGCGACCACGCCGCGCATGATCATGAACGCGATCGGCGTGAACGCGAACAGCTGTGCCAGCCAGACGCCGAACGCGCCGTAGAACCAGCGCGTCGGCGTGATGCCGAACGCGGCTTCGAGGATCTGATTGACGATGCCGGCGCGGCCGAACAGCAGGATCAGCCCGAGCCCGACCACGAACGGCGGCGTGATGATCGGCAGCAGCGCGAGCACGTTGAGCGGCTGCTTCAGCCGCGCCGAGCCACGCTCGGCGAGCAGCGCGATCATCGTGCCGAGCACCGTGGTGCCGGCGGCCGTGAGCAGCGCGAGGAACAGCGTGTTCCAGGCCACGCCGCAGCGCGAGCCACCCACCACGCAACTCAGACCCCAGGTGCGCTCGGTGCCGATGCGCTCCCACAGCGCCGTGATCGAGACGCGCCCGGCTTCGTCGAGGAACGCGCCGGCGAGTGCCTTCAACACCGGCAGCGCGACGAACAGCGCCATCAGCGCGCCGCAGAACACGACCGCACTCGCGACGAACACATCGCCACGGAAGCCGCCGAGCCGCGCGATGCCGGCGCCGAGCAGCATCAGCAGCGCGACCAGCGTCAGCGCACCGCCGAGGCCGATGCCGAACTGCGTCAGGCTCAACGCACCGAAGCTCGCGCTGAGCCAGTCGAACGACCAGCCCTTCGCGCCGATCGCGAACCCGCTGCCGAGCAGGCCCACCACGCCGATGCCGCCACCGAGCGTGAGCCACCGGCCCTGCCCGCGACCGGCCGGCAACGCACAGCCGACACCGCCGAGCAGCAGGCCGATCACCGCGAACGCGAGCCACGGCTTGCCGTGGCGCAGCAGCTGCACGAGGCCGCTGGCGGTGTCGGCGCCGCCGAAGACGCCCGGCAGCGCCTCGAGCACGCTCTTGTCGGCGAGGAAGTACCAGGGCAGCAGCGCGAACGCGAGCACGCCCAGCAGCAGCCAGCCGCGAATCGCGTTCTGCGCGCGATTCAGCGCGCGGGTCTGGTACGACACGTCGGCCCGCTACTTGGGCAAGGAGTTGACGTCCTTTTCCCAGCGCGAGATCAGGCGCTTGCGCTCCGCGCTGGCGCCGTACTTCGCGTAGTCGTAGTTGATCAGCTTGATCTTCTTGAAATCCGGCACGTTCGGATCGACGGCCGCGCTCTTGTTCGACGGCAGCTGGTATTGCTTGGCTGCGGCGCCGAACTGCTGCGCCTGCGGCGTGAGCGCCCATTCGTAGAACTTCTTCGCCTGCTCGAGGTTGCGCGCGCCCTTGATGATGCTCATCGAGCCGATCTCGGCGCCGGTGCCTTCACTCGGCGTGATGGTTGCGACCGGGAAGCCCTGCAGCTTCTCGCCCGGGCCATCGTGCACGAAGCTGATCGACACCGCCGTCTCGCCGCGTGCCACCGCCTTGATCGGGCCGGTGCCGCTGCGCGTGTAGGTGCTGACGTTCTTGTGCAGGCCCTTCAGGTACTCGAAGGCCTTGTCCTCGCCCATCAGTTGCACCAGCGTGGCGATCATCGTGTACGCGGTGCCGCTGGAGGCCGGGTTCGCGACCTGGATCTCGCCCTTGTACTCGGGCTTGAGCAGATCGGCCCAGCTCTTCGGCACATCGAGCTTCTTCTTCGCGATCAGCTCGGTGTTGTAGCCGAAGCCGAGCGGGCCGGAGTAGATGCCGACGGTCTTGTAGCCGGACTGCTTGGCCTGCTGCTGCGCCCAGGTGTGCAACTGCGCCAGGCTCTCGGACTTGTACTCGACCGAGAGATCGCTCTCGGCCGCCTGCAGGTGCGGGTCGCCGGTGCCGCCGAACCAGACATCCGTCTTCGGGTTCGCCTTCTCGGCGATCAGCTGCGCCAGCGCCTCGCCCGAGCCTTTCAACGACATGTTGACCTTGATGCCGGTGCTCTTCGCGAACACGGTCTGGATCATGTTGCACCAGTCGGCCTGCACCGAGCAGAT
>JBDUAG010000009.1:0-20165 GCA_040004785.1 Burkholderiales bacterium
TGAACCCGGATGGCGCCGAGCTCGCGCTGGCCGACAAGCCGCGCCACATCCGCTCGAGCACGCGGCGCTACCCGTTCGACGAGGATCCGGTCGAGGGCTTGACCGTCGAAGACGTCGATGGCGATGGCCGCGTGCTGTTCATGCGCGTGCCCGACCCGCACGGCCCGTACAAGAAGCACGCCGACGAGCCGCGCCTGATGGTGCCGCGCACGCCGGGCGAGTTCGGCGGCGAGTACTACCGGCTGATCCCCGAAGGCACGCTGACGCACTACGACGGGCTGACGATCCAGGTCAACAAGGATGCCGAAGGCCTCGACCTGAACCGCAACTTCCCCGCCGCGTGGCGCCAGGAGCACGAGCAGGCCGGTGCCGGCGAGTACCCGACCAGCGAGCCCGAAGTGAAGGCGATGGTCGACTTCGTGATCGCGCACCGCAACATCGGTGCCGCGATCAGCTATCACACGCACAGCGGCGTGATCCTGCGGCCCATGGGCACCTCGAGCGACGAGGACATGATCCCGGAGGACCTGTGGTCGATCAAGCGCTTCAGCGCGCTCGGCACCGAGCACACCGGCTACCCGGCGGTGAGCATCTGGCACGACTTCAAGTACCACCCGAAGGAGACCATCGGCGGCACGCAGGACTGGCTCTACGAGCACCTCGGCGCGCTGTTCTGGGTCGTGGAGCTGTGGGCGCCGAACCGCGCCGCCGGCATCACCGATTACAAGTGGATCGACTGGTACCGCGAGCACCCCGCCTCCGACGACCTGAAGCTGCTGAAGTGGAGCGACGAGCACTGCGGTGGCCAGGCGCACGCCGAGTGGAAGCCGTTCATGCACCCGCAGCTCGGCGCTGTCGAGATCGGCGGCTGGGACAAGCTCAACTTCTGGCGCAACCCGCCGCCGCACCTGCGCGAGAAAGAGGTCGAGCGCTTCCCCGCGTGGATGAACCAGATCGCGCTCAGCCTGCCGCAACTCGAGCTGCTGCGCACCGAAGTGCGCGCGCTCGGGCCCGACACCTGGCGCATCCGTTTCGCCGTGGGCAACAGCGGCTGGCTGCCGGCCTACGTGACCAAGCGCGCGCTGGCACGCAAGACGGTGCGCGGCGTGATCTTCGAGATCCACCTGCCGCCGGGCGACGCGACCGTGTCGCTGGTCAGCGGCAAGGAGCGCATCGAAGGGCCGCAGCTCGAAGGCCACGCGCCGAAAGCATCGCTGCAGGCCTTCCTGCCGACGCGCGACGTGACCGGTGATCGAGCGGTGGTCGAGTGGGTCGTGCGCGCGCCGAAAGGCACGCATCTGGCGTTGTCGGCGCGGGCGGATCGTGCTGGCGTCGTGCAGACCGAGGTGAGTCTGGATTGAGTCTGCTTGTTCGTTTGGCGCTTCGGAGCGCGCCAAGCCGAGAGCGGGAGGGCCGGCTCCGTTCAGATGAATTCCCATTCACTCCGCCGGCCCTCCCGCTCTCGGCTTGGCGGGGGGTGGCGGTGCGCAAAGGGGTGCGAATGGCAACTTCTTCCTGCATGGGGGTATGGGCGTGAACGACCAGCGGGCTGGGCGGGTGTTGATCCTTCGTTAGAGCGCGTAAAAACAATGACCACTATCTCAACACTGTTCAAAGCCGTCGAACTCCGCGACGTAGCTGCTGGCCGCCAGCTTGTTGGCGCAGATCCTCGCTCCGTAAACGAACGCGACAACCGCGACGCTCGCCGTCCAACAGCACTCCACGTTGCGGCTCGGTTCGGGCGCGCAGACGTAGCCAACGCGCTTCTTCGACTCGGCGCTGATCCCAACGCTCTCGACGCGGAGCACACCAGCCCTCTGGGTGTGGCCGCTGTCTTCGGGCATGCTGACATCGTCGCAGCGTTGATCGATGCTCAGGCGCACACGAGCATCAGAAACAAGTTCGGCCTGACCCCGCTGGCAGCGGCCCTCGCTGGCGAACAAGGTACATGGAAAAACTACTCCTCTGCGTTGCCAGAGTCCTGGCAAGCCATCGTCCGCGCGCTTCGCTCCGAGAGTGCCGAGCTTTAAGAACGCGCCCTACCGCTTCGCTCAAGCGGAAGTCCAAAGGGGTGCGCCCTTTGGCCTCCGCTTAGCTCAAACGTTTAGGTGTCGTATGTATTTGCTGTCACTGTCAAACCGCGAGATTCGATCTCGACTGCCGCATTGGCTCAGTACCTACCAGGACAAACCTATGAAAATTGCCGTCGAAACCATCGTCAAAGCACCCGTCGCCAGAGTCTGGGAAGCCTACACAACACCAGACGACATCAAACTGTGGAATACCGCGTCTGATGACTGGCACACAACCACGGCCACCGTCGATTTGCGTGTGGGAGGGGACTTCACGTCTCGCATGGAGGCCAAAGACGGCAGCTTCGGCTTTGACTTCGCTGGCACGTACACCAAGATCGTGCCCAATGAGTTGATTGAGTATTCGTTCGGCGACCGTGCTGGAGTCGTGGAGTTCTTGCCAGGCGCAAGCGGTGTCACGATCCGCGTCACATTCGATGCTGAGTCCGAATACCCTGTGGAACAGCAGCGTCAAGGATGGCAGGCCATCCTGAACAATTTCGCCAAGCACGTTGAAGCGCGGCAGTGAATTCGATGCCCAGCCCTTCAATCAACCGGACGTGCCCCGGCAAGCCGGGTCACGCCGGTTAGCTCAAACGTTGGGTCGCACATGGAGGCCTCGTTGACCCTCGGTGCCAGTCCCTGGCAACTTGCGCTGGCTTGCCTCGTGGCACTTGCTGCCTCAACGCTGGGTGGTCTCTCCGGCTTTGGAACCGGCCTGGTTCTTCCCGTCTTCTTGGTTCCGTTGGTCGGCGTCGCCAACGTCATCCCAGTCATGGCAGTCGCTATGCTCCTGAACAACGGGAGCCGCGTCATCGCCTTCTGGAGAGATATCCAGTGGCTCCATGTGCGCCGAATTCTGGCCTTGGGTTTGCCAGCATGTGCCGCGGGCGCCTACAGCTACACCCTGCTCAGTTCCAGGTGGATCGCAGTCCTCCTCGGTGTCTTCCTGCTGGTCAGCGTTCCACTCCGAAGGCTGCTTCGACGAGCTCAGCTCACGTTCTCGCCTGCCGCCGAGTTTGGCGCCGGCGCCTTCTTCGGGTTCATCAACGGCGGCATGACCGGGGCGGGTGTCATTCTGATCTCGATACTCATGGCCGCAGGCGTCGGCGGGAGCGCACTGGTCGCCACGGACGCTGTCGTCTCGGTGATCATGGGTCTCGCAAAGGTGGTGCTGTTCGGCCGGTTGAACGCGCTCAATCTCGAGTTGGGCCTGCTTGGCTTGCTCGTCGGATTGTTCACGGCCCCAGGCGCATTTGTGGCTCGCGCACTCCTGAGGCACATTCCGGCTGGAGTCCACGCTTGGTTCATGGAGGCGGTGATCGTCGCTGGAGCAGTTGCACTGCTATGGCACGTCAAAGCGTAAGTCGTGGTTCGCCCGCCCAGATCGCCACATCCGACGCCAAAGGTCAAGCCATGCTGTCAGCCACCTGCCACTGCGGAGCACTTCGAGTCGAGATTCCTGAAGCGCCGTCGGAGATCACGAACTGCAACTGCTCGATCTGCCGTCGCTTGGGTGCGCTCTGGGCGTACTACGAAGCTGGGCGGGTCAAGGTGCATGGCCACCCCGAGCACACGGACACGTACATTCAGGGAGACAGGACTCTTCGTGTCGTTCGCTGCAAGACGTGCGGGTGCACTACACATTGGGAGCCACTCGAATCGAATGCAACGTCGAGACTTGGGGTGAACGTCAGGAATTTCGATCCAGAGGCCATCGGAAGTGCGCGCCTGCGAATGTTGGATGGTGCGAACACGTGGAGTTCCACCTTCTGGGAGCCGCCGAGTGGCGCCCGTCCTTCGAGCGGACCCGCCTGACTCAATCGTTTGGGGCCCAGACGTGGTGCCTGTCCGATCTCGATCAACGCTTCGACACGGTGTCAGAGGGCACGGCACGAGCCGCCGCAACCCTGCGGGCGGCAGCCCGCAAGCCACCGCACCGACACGCGGATCGACGTAGGCGCAATCCGACGCGCGAATCGGTCGCGCGACGACTTGGCCGGCGCCAGCGCGCTTTCTAGCATCGTGCCCATGAACAGCGATGCGCCTCCTGCCCACCTCGTGTACGTGAACGACGAGTCGCCCGGTATCTGCCGTTTGCGGCGCGGCAAAGGCTTCACGTACCGCCGACCCGACGGCCGCCGCCTGACCGACGCCGCGCAACTCGACCGAATCCGACGGCTGGCGATCCCGCCCGCCTACACCAAGGTCTGGATCTGCCCCATGCCGCACGGCCACCTCCAGGCGACCGGGCGCGACGCACGCGGGCGCAAGCAGTTCCGCTACCACGCGGACTGGCGCCGTGCGCGCGACGAGAAGAAGTTCGAGCGCATGCTCGACTTCGCGGCCGCATTGCCACGCATCCGCGCACGCGTCAGGCGCGACCTCGAGGGTGGTGCCGACCACCCGCTCGCGCGCGACGCCGTGATCGCAGCCATCGTGCGCCTGCTCGACACCACGTTGATGCGAGTCGGCAACGACGAGTACGCGCGCGCCAACGGATCGTTCGGGCTCACGACGTTGCGCAATCGCCATGCGGTGGTCGACGGCGCAGCGCTGCGCCTGCGGTTTCGCGGCAAGAGCGGCGTGGAGCACGAGGTCGCGCTGCGCGACCCGCGGGTCGCCCGCATCGTGGCGCGCTGCCAGGCCTTACCGGGCCAGCCGCTCTTCGAGTACCGCGACGCCGGCGGCACCGTGCGCGGCATCGGCTCGGCCGACGTCAACGACTACCTGCGGGCGGCGAGCGGCGGCGAGTTCACCGCCAAGGACTTCCGCACGTGGCACGGCAGCGTCGTCGCGCTCCACTTGTGCTCATGCCCCGGCGGAGCGGGCGCCGAAGCCAGCCCGGCCGCGCGCGCACGGCGCGCCAACGCGCTGCTCTCGCAGGTCGCCGCGCGCCTGGGCAACACGGTGGCAGTCTGCAAGCAGTCCTATGTGCATCCGCGCGTGCTGGACCTCCTGGCCAACCCGCCGGCCGCGCCGCCCAGGCCGCCGCCACGCAAGTCGGGACTGAACATTGGCGAGCGCCACCTGCTCGCGCTGCTGCGCAGCCCGGGCTGATCGGTCCTTGTCCTGATCCATTTCTCACAGCTGAGAACCGAACAATGAAGCGAGTCGTTCGGCGAACTTCTCCTTCCAGGGCCGCGCCCCCCATTCCGCGAAGCTGATCGCACGCGATCGTTTCAGGTCCTCCTCGAAGATGGCCGTCTGTTCGCTGGCAAAGGTGGTGTCAAGAATGTTCAAGGTCGCCTCGTCATTGAGGCGAAACGATCGGTTGTCGAAGTTCGTCGAACCGACCGAGACAAGCAGGCCGTCGACGACCATCACCTTGCAATGAAACATCGTCGGGCCGTACTCCGCGATGACGGCGCCCGCTGCCAGCAAAGGCCCCCAGGTGGCCCGCGACGCGCTGCGCACGGTCTCGCTGTCGATGTGTTCACCCGGCACGACGATGCGCAACTTGACGCCGCGCTTCATCGCGTCGGTCAGAGCGCGCAGCACCAACTCGTCCGGAACGAAGTACGAGGCCGAGAGATCGATCGAGCGTGATGCCGCGGTGATCGCCAGCAGGTACATCAGCTGCATGCTTTCACTGCCACCGGTCGGAGAGCTGCTGAACATCTGCGCCTGGATGCTTCCGTCGGCCTCCAGCGGTGGAAAGTAGCGGGGCCCGTGCAGGACGTTGCCGGTCACCTTGATCCAGTTGTCGAGAAACACCGCCTGCATCTGCGCAACGACCGGGCCTTCGATCTGGAAATGGGTGTCGCGCCAATGGTCCGGGTCTTCCGCGCGACCGGTCCACTGCGGGGCAATGCCAACGCCGCCAGTGAACGCGGTTTTGCCGTCGACGACAAGCAGTTTGCGATGGGTCCGATTGTTCAGGCGGGCGAGGTGAGACCAGTGAGGCGAATGGAACCTGCGCACCTGAACCCCTGCCGCCGTCATGTCGTCGATGAGGGTTTGGTCCATCTTGGCACTGCCAATCCAGTCGAGCAACACATGCACCATGACACCGCGCTGCGCGCGCTCGACCAACGCCTTCGCGAACTCACGACCAATGTCGCCCGACCAGTAGATGTACGTTTCGAACGTGATGGAGGTGCTTGCGCCGCGGATCGCTGCAAGCATCGCCGGGAAGATTTCGTCGCCGTTGCGCAGGACTTTCGGACGGTTGCCCCCGATGAACGGTGGCCCGAGCAAAGCACCCAATTCGTGGGCGAATCGGGGATCGTCCAGGGCGTACGAACGGTCGATACGACGCTCGATCTTCTTCTCGCCGCCCGTCAAGTTGAGGGCGAGCAGGACACCGGCCGTCGTGACCAGCACCGCGCCGGCGACGAGCAGGGCCGCGCGACCAGATTTGAGCTTGCGCACCGAAGGGTGTCAGCGTTTCATGCGGCGGGCCGAGGACGCACGACAGGAAAAAAGGGACCCCGAAGAGCCCCTTTTCGCCGCGCACCCCGTGCGCCCGCCCAACCTATCAGGGGCGATAGACATCGCGCGCGCGATTGCTTGTCCAGTTCTGCTGGAGATAGTCCGCGTCCTCGTCATTTCGCGGTCGCACCCCCATCAGGATGCCGCCGTTCTTGATGCCTTCTTCATAGCTCTTGACGCGCTCTTCGGGGATATTCCAGCCGACCAGCGCGCCCACCAGGCCGCCTGTCACGGCGCCGGCTCCAGCGCCTGCGATCGCGGCAGCGAGGGGACCCGCAATCACGATGCCGAGTCCAGGAATCGCGATCGAGGTGCCGACCGCCGCCACGGCTGCGGCGATGGCACCCAGCGTGCCGCCAATCGCCCCGCCCACCCCGGCGCCTTCGGCGGCCTTGTTCCCGAGTTCGGTTTCGGTACCTTGTGAGATGAAATGTCGCTTGCGCGTGTCCTCTGACATCGCGAGGTTGATATCCCGATTCGAATATCCGCGCTCAGTCAATGCGTTGTATCCGAGTTCGGCGCTATCGCGGTCTGGGAACAGTCCGGTCATGAGGGGTCGGTCCGAAGCCATGTGCGTCTCCTTGGCAAGCTGGTGGAATGATTCCGAAATCGCGTGTCGGATCCCGGGCGCGCCACATCAACGTGGCGCACTGATCGTGCTCGATCGTCACACTCATCACAGCCGGACACAGCCGCTTATCAGGAGAGGTAACGTCCTACAGCGCTTCTTTTCCTCGGACCACTCCGTGCAATGCGCGTCAAGATGCGTGACGAAAGGATCTGCAGTGTCGAAAAACGTCTTCAATCGCTATCTGGTCGGACTCGCGTGCACATTCGCCGGCGCCTGGCTGACCGACCTCACGAGCTCGATGCTTCCGCTGGCCTTGGGCGCCTCGGTCAGCCTGATGTGTACCGCGCCGTTGGTTCGACAGATCTGGGCCCGCAAGCGCAACCGCAAGCAATAGGCCCAGCGAGGCGCTGTCGACCGCGACAACCGCGGTCGCCTCACGCCCGGCCCTCAGCGTTTGCCCAACGACGCCAGGACCGCACCGGCGTCAGCGTCCTCCAGGCACGGCGTGACGGCCATGGCCAGCAAGTCGGCCCATTGAGCCTGATACTGAAACATGGCTTTCGCATCGTTTGACTCTGTGATTGCGAAACCCTGACCGCTCATCCCATGCCAGCGCCCGATCAACTCGACCCCTTTGGGCGGAGCGCCACCGGTCTCCAGAAACCGGGCGACAGCGGCGTTGAACGTGCCCTGCGGCAATGTCCAGCTTACGATGTACTTCATTGAGGCCTCCAAAGTGCTCAGACAAGAGGTGTCGCTCCATGCATGTGGGCGTGGCGGCACCCCGAACCCCTGGCCCACCGAGGGGGAAACGACACTACGCGCATATGCGGGCAAATGGAATCCCCAGCGCCAGCGAGATTCCACGCGCAGCGACGACCCTGCGGCCGATCGCATCTGCGGTAGGCTTGCCGTCTCGGCGCGACCGCACCCGCCGGAAGGCACGTCCATGACTCAGCAAGCTCTTCGCATCGTCCTCGAATTCACGCCGGAAGACCGCGCCTGGATTCGCATCAACAAGGTCGACGTTCCGGCGTTCTGGCAGGGCCACGCGGTATCGCCCGCGCTCGGCGATGTCGTGCGCCTCGGGGGGCGCCAGTTCGTCATCGAGGCCCGCGTCTGGGAGCAGGAAGCCGCCGGGCCGGCGCTGCGTCTCTACGTCAGCAGCGGCCACGCGCAGAGCGACACGACTTTCGGCTAGCCAGCTCCCAATTCATCGCTGGATGCCCGCCGAGGGATCACCGGCGCCTCGCTCATCGCCTGCCGCCACACCTTCTTCGGCACGAAGGTGCGCAGCTGTTCGATCGCCCGGTCGATCAGCGCGGGGTGTAGCTCGTGTGCGATGCCGGGCAGCACGTCGGCGGTGACATCGCCGCCGAGCCCCATCAGCGTCTGCGCCGAATCGACGGCGGCGGCCGGCGCGATCACGGGGTCGGCCATGCCGTGGAGGAGATGCACGGTGGTGTCGCCGGGCGCATGCGTGGGCGCGCTCGCATGGCGGCCGGAGAACGCGAGCACGCGCCCGGCGAGCATCGGCTCGGCCTGCACCGCTTCGAGCGACATCACCGCGCCCTGCGAGAAGCCGGCGAGTGCGGTGCGCTCCCAGCTCATGTCGAACCTTGCCTGCAGCGCGCGGATCGTGGCGATGAACGCCGGCAGCGCGGCCTGGACGCGGCCGGGGCGGTTGGCTTCGTCGACCAGGCGGATCGAGAACCACTGGCGGCCCTCGGTGTCGCCGATGACGGCGTCGTAGGCATCCGGCGCGTCCAGGCACAGCACCGCGGCCTGTGGGTACTCCTGCACGAGGCGGCGCGCCAGTGGCGCCATCGCCGCCGCGCTCGAGCCGACGCCGTGGAACAGCAGGTAGAGGAGGTCGGGGGCGCCCTGGTCGGGCAGGTGGGCGAGGGCGGTGGTGTTCATGGTGGCGCGCGCAAAGGAAGTGACCAGACGCCAGTGGACCACGTCTGTGCCGCTGGGTCAGCCGGGGCCGATCACGCGGTTGCCGCATGGCGTTGGGCCAGCGACCACGCCACCGCGCGCCGTGCCAGCGATGCGGTGGCGTCGATCACCGGCACCGGCGCGTTGGACGGCCCCAGCACCAGCGGCACTTCGGTGCACCCGAGCACGAGCGCCTGGGCGCCGCGCCGCACCAGCGCCTGCGCAGCGGCGCCCAGCAAGTCGCGGCCACGATCGAGTTCGCCGGCCTTGACCGCCTGGATGCCCGGCATCACCCAGTCCAGCGTTTCGTGCGCCGTCGGCAAGGCCCACCGGACCTGCGGCGTGCGGTTCATGTACAGGCCCGACGCCAACGTGGCGTCGGTGCACAGCAGCCCGATCGTCGCGTGGCCGCCCGCGCTGGCCATGGCGTCTGCCAGTGCCGCGTCCACCAGATGCAGCATCGGCAAGCCGAGCGCGCTCTGGATCTCGTCGAACCACAGGTGCGCGGTGTTGCACGGGATCACCACCAGCGAGGCCCCGGCGCGCACCAGGCGCCGCCCGCTGGCGATCATCGCCGCGAGCGGCGAAACCCCTTCGCCTCGGAAGGCCGCCGTGCGGTCGGGCACCTGCGGGATCGAGCTCACGAGCATCGGCACGTGGTCCTGGTCCGCGTCGGCCGGCGTCGCGACCAGGACCTTGTGCATGAAGTCGATCGTCGCCAGCGGGCCCATGCCGCCCAGCACGCCGATCACGTCCGGCGTCTCATCGCACATGCTCATCAGGCCGCTGGCTTGTCGGACAGGTTCTTCAGGTTGTCCTGCAGCTCCCTGCTCATCGGTGCGTTCAGGTTGATGCCCTTGGGCGGGATCGGCGACTGGAACCACTTGGTGTAGAGCCTGGAGAACTCGCCGCTCTTGATCAGCCCGGCGATCGTGTCGTCGACCAGCTTCTTGAACACCGGGTCATCGCGCCGCAGCATGATCGCGTAGGGCTCGACCTGGATCGCATCGCCCACGACCTCGAATTCGGCCGGGTTGGCGGCGCTGGCCTTCAGGCCGTAGAGCAGGATGTCGTCCATCGCGAACGCCAGCGCGCGCCCGCTCTGCACCAGCAGTGCCGATTCCGCATGGTCCTTCGCCCCCGCGAGCTCGATGCCGAGCTTCTTCTCTTCGTTCAGGTTGCGGATCACGCGGAAGTTGGTCGTGCCCGTCGTCGACACCACCGCCTTGCCCTTCAGGTCGTCGAGCGATTTCACGCCGGAGCCGGCCTTCACCAGCAAGCGCGTGCCGGTGTAGAAGTAGTTGGTCGCGAACGCGACCTGCTTCTGCCGATCGCTGTTGTTGGTGGTGGAGCCGCACTCGATGTCGATCGTGCCGTTCTGCAGCAACGGGATGCGGTTCGCCGAGGTCACGGCCTGGGTCTGGACCTTCAGGTCGGTGCGGCCGGTGGCCTTCCTCACCTGGTCGACGACCCTGGCGCAGATCTCCCAACCGAAGCCGGTGGGCTGTGCCTTGTCGTCGAGGTACGAGAACGGAATCGACGATTCGCGGTAGGCCACCGTGAAGCTGCCGCTGGCCTTGACCTTGTCCAGCGTCGTGGTCGGTTGTGCCATCGCCGCGGGCAGCGCGAATGCGAGGAGGGAGGCGGTCAGAGAAGCCGACGTGAGGGCAGTGGTGCGCATCGTGAATTCCTTGCTGAAGAGTGCAGAGCAATTCTTGTCGGCGCGCCGCGTCTTGTCGCATCGGAAGATCGCCGTGGGTCATAAGCTAAGCTAATGCCCCGCGGGTGCCGGCGCCGGTCGGCCCGACTCCAGGGAACGACGATGCGACTCAAGCACATCGAGGTCTTCAACGCGATCATGCTGACCGGCAGCGTCAGCGGCGCGGCACGTCTGCTGCACGTGACCCAGCCGGCGGTCACCCAGACCCTGCAGCACGCCGAGTTGCAGCTGGGCTACGTGCTGTTCACGCGCCAGCGCAGCCGGCTGGTGCCGACCAGCGAGGCACAGACGCTCTATCCTGAAGTGCAGAAGCTCGTCTCGCAGCTGGAGTCGGTCCGGCGCCTCGCGGGCGGGCTGCGCGCCGGCCAGCGCAAGGCGCTGCGCCTGCTGATCGTGCCCTCGCTGGCGGTGCGCGCGCTGCCCGACGCGTTGAGGCAGTTCCGTCGCCGGCACGCCGATGTGGCGGTGTCGGTCCGCATGCTGCATTCGCACGAGATCACGCAGGCGATCGCGTTGCGCGAGGGCGATGTGGGAATCGTCTATGGCAGCACCCAGCACCCGGCGGTGCAGCAGGTCGCGGTCGCCACCGGCCGGCTGGTCTGCGTGTCGCTGCGACCAGCGCGCGGTGCCGATCGACGCACGACGGTGGAGCTGGCCGACCTGATGCGCAGCGGCTTCATCCGCATTGACGAGCGCGACCCCCTCGGCGCGATGCTGGCCGAGCAGTGCGCTCGCCTCGGCCTCGAGGCCACTGGCGGGCTGACCGCACAGACGCACCACATCGCGATGGTGCTGGCCGAGCAGGGCTTCGGGCCGGCCATCATCGACTCGTTCACCGCGGCGGCCACCACCAGCGAAGCGCTGGAGGTGCGCGCGCTGCTGCCCGAGGTGCGCGTGAGCGTTCAGGCGCTGCTGCCCCGCGGCGAACGCTCGCCGCAGCCGGCGGCCGATCTGATCGAGGCCTTCAGCGGCATTGCCGGCGGCGTGGCGGGCTGAGCGGCCGGGCGCCGCGCTGCGCCGCCGCGGAAATGCCGCAGAATCGACGCGCCCCGTGACGGGTCGCTCAGAACAATCAGGAGACCGCGTGGACCTTTCCGTCAACGGCCAGACACGCACGCTGAGCGATGCCGCGATCGACCCGGCCATGCCCTTGCTGTGGGCCCTGCGTGACGTGCTCAACATGACCGGCACCAAGTTCGGTTGCGGCGTGGCGGCGTGCGGCGCGTGCACCGTGCTGGTCGATGGCCAGGCGGTGCGCTCTTGCGTGACGCCGCTGTCCGCGGTGGCGGGCAAGGCGATCCGCACCATCGAGGCGCTCGGCACGGCCGAGAAGCCGCACGCGCTGCAAGCGGCGTGGGTCGCGCACCAGGTGCCGCAGTGCGGCTATTGCCAGAGCGGCATGCTGATGGCGGCCGCGGCACTGCTGGCGAAGAATCCGAACCCGAACGACGCCGACATCGACGCGGCCATCACCAACATCTGCCGCTGCGGCACCTACCCGCGCATCCGCGACGCCATCAAGACCGCGGCGGGGTCGATGCGTGGCCCGCTCAAGACCGGCACGAGCGGATGAAGCGGCGCCATCTGATCCTTAGCGGCCTGGCGGCCGGCACGGCGCTCGTCGTCGGCTGGGGCGTGATGCCGGCGCGCGGCCGCCAGGGCAGGGTCGATACGCTGCCGGTGGTCAAGGGCGAAGTCGGCCTGAACGGCTGGATCAAGATCGGCAGCGACGGCTCGGTGCGCCTGGTGATGGCGCGCAGCGAGATGGGCCAGGGCGTGCACACCGCGCTGGCGATGCTGGTCGCGGAGGAGCTCGACGTGCCGCTCGCGAGCGTGCAGCTGATCCCGGCCGGGCCCGACACGCTCTACGGCAATGTCGCGGCGTTCGTCGGCTCGTTGCCGGTCCATCCGCTCGACCTCGAACCGGGCCGCGAGACCCGCGGCGCCCGGACCGGCCAATGGATCGTGTCCAAGGTCGCGCGTGAACTCGGCATCAGCATGACCGGTGGCTCGTCGAGCGTGGCGGACGCCTGGGACGTGCTGCGATTCGCGGCGGCGACCGCGCGTGCGCAACTCCTCGGCGCCGCGTCGCTGCGCTGGAAGCTGCCGGTCGAGGAGCTCGTCATCATCGACGGCGTGATCAGCCACCCGTCGGGGCCGACGTCGGACTTCGGCGAGTTCGCGAAGGCCGCTGCGGCCACGCCGGTGAGCGATATCGCCGTCAAGGCCGCGAAGGACTGGAAGCTGATCGGCACCCGGGCGCCCCGCATCGACGTGATCGCGAAGACCGACGGCACGGCCGGGTTCGGCATCGACGTGCGGCTGCCGGACATGCTCTATGCGGTGGTGCGCCACAGCCCGGCGCTGGGCGGCAGCCCGGGCGCGGTGAATGTCGATGCCGTGCTGCGTCTCGCGGGCGTCGAGCGGGTCGTGCGCCTGGGCCGCTATGCCGGCTCGAACGAGGCCCTGGCCGTGGTCGGCCGCAGCACCTGGCATGCGCTGCGCGGCGCGCAGGCGTTGCAGGCCGAGTGGCAGGCACCGCCGGCCGGCGTGCTCTCGAGCGCCGCGATCATGCAGACGCTGGAAGCCGCCGCCCGCGGCACGGGCGGCCTCGTCTTCCACAGCCGCGGCGACGTGGCGGCCGTCGCGCAGGGCACGGCGCGCAGCGTCGAACAGGTCTACCGCGCACCGTACCTGGCCCACGCGACGATGGAGCCGATCAACTGCACCGCCCGCGTGACGGGCGAAGGCCAGGCGCGCCGGGTCGAGGTCTGGGCCCCGACGCAGATGCCGGGCGCCGCGCGCACCGTGGCGGCGCGCGCGGCGCGCGTGGCCGAGAGCGCGGTGACCCTGCACGTCACCTACCTCGGCGGCGGTTTCGGCCGGCGCCTGGACGTCGACTTCATCGGCCAGGCCGTGCGCATCGCGGTCGAAACCGATGGTCGGCCGGTGCAACTGGTCTGGCCGCGCGAGGAAGACTTCACCCATGACTTCTATCGACCCGCGGGTGTCGCCGTGCTGCGCGCCGACCTGGATGCGCAAGGCTGGCCGATCGCCCTGCACGTCACCAGCGCCGGCGACGCGATCACGCCGCGCTGGATGGAGCGCAGCCTGCCCGCGTACTCGACCCTGCTCGACGTGCTCGGGCGTGGCAACACCGCCCTGTTCGTCAGCACCGATGCCACACCGGCGCAACTCGCCGAACGCGTCACGGGGACGCTGGCCTTGCCGCCCGACGCGCCGGACCGCACGGCGAGCGAGGGCCTGTTCGACCTGCCCTACGGCATCGCGAACCAGCGCATCGCACACGTCGCCACGCGCAGTGGCGTGCCGGTCGGCTTCTGGCGCTCGGTGGGGCATTCGCACAACGCGTTCTTCGCGGAGTCGTTCATCGACGAGCTGGCCTACGAGGCGAAGCAGGATCCGATCGTGTTCCGCCTCGCGCTGCTGAAGGACGCGCCACGCCACGCGGCGGTGCTCAGGCTCGCGGCCGAGAAGGCGGGTTGGGGCGCATCGCTGGCGCCCGGGCGCGCACGCGGCGTGGCGCTGCACGAGAGCTTCGGCAGCATCGTCGCGCAGGTCGCCGAGGTCTCACTGGTCGGCGGGCAGCCGCGCGTGCATCGCGTCGTTTGCGCCGCCGATGTCGGCATCGCCGTGAACCCGGGCATCGTTGCGCAGCAGCTGGAAAGTGGCGTGATCTTCGGGCTGAGCGCGGCGCTGTTCGGCCGCATCGACATCGAGGGCAGCGTCGTCAGGCAGCGCAACTTCCCCGACTACCCGGTGGTCAGGATGGCGGATGCACCCCGCATCGAGACGCACCTGGTCGCGAGCACGCGCGCACCCGGCGGCGTTGGCGAACCCGGCACGCCGCCGATCGCGCCGGCGCTGGCCAACGCGCTGTTCGCGTTGACGGGCAAGCGCCTGCGCGAACTGCCGCTGACGCTCTGATCAGAAGTGGTACTCGGCGCGGACCATTGGCGTGTGCGCCGTGGCCCCCTTGCCCGCGCCTGACGCCACCGTGGGGTTGCCGAACTTGTTCTTCCAGTATTCGTACTCCACGCCGATCAGCGCGGTCTTCTTCGGCAGGCCGAGCACCGGGCCGGCGTCGTACATCAGTGTCATGTCGATGTGCGTTTCTGCGGCCGTGTCGCCACCGAACTCGTTCTGGCCCTTCGAGCCGATATACAGCGCATAGCCGTTGAACGACAGCGGCAATGCGCCGATCGGGATGCCCCAGTCGAGCTCGAGCGCGCCGTGCGTCTTGTAGTAGTAGCGCTTGATGCCGCCGGGCGCGTTGCTTTCGCGGAAGGCGAGCGCGCTCAGGTTGGCGAAGCCGGGCACGTCGAACATCAGCGTCGGGCCTGCGACGAGCATCTGCTTCTTCGAGGCGTAGCCGTCGTTCTTGGTGTTGAAGTCGAAGCCGGCGGTCACGCCGACGCCGCGCACCGGGCCGAACTTGATCTCCTTGCCGGTGACCTTGCCGAGGTCGAGCATGTGGCGGTACACGGCGTAGACCTCGCGTGCGCCCGAAGCGCCGGCAACGCCGCCCGCCGGGTCGTTGGAGTCGGAGGCGAGCATGTCGACGTTGAAGAAGTTCGTGCCGTACTTGTAGCCGCTGATGTGGGTCAGCGCGATGATGCCCTTCTTGATGTCCTTGCGCGACCCGTCGACGTTGTTGTCGTAGGGCTCGGCGAACGAGGTGCCGTAGCGCATGCTGATCGAGGTGTCGCTCCAGTCGGCGGCGCGGGCAGAGCCGGCCAACGTCAGGAGTGCGGCCGCCGTGAGTGCGGTGAGTTTGAGCATGGTGGTGAGTTTGCGGAGTGGAGGAATGCAGTGACTGCTCATCCGCAAATTCCGTACCACTTGAAACAGGTTGATTCCGAGGCCGCAGGCCCCGTCGCAGTGCGCTCGGGCTCAGGCCGGTTCAGGCGGCTTCGCGCGTGCGCAGATGGCGCGCCAGCGAGGCGCGCAGCTGGGGCGCATCCACCGGCTTGATCAGGAAGTCGTTCATGCCGCAGGCGAGCGCTTCTTCGCGCTCGGAGACGAGCGCGGCCGCGGTCAGCGCGATGATCGGCAGGCTGTCGGCCCGGAAGTGCTCGCGCAACGCGCGCGCCGCCTCGTGGCCGCTCATCACCGGCATCTGCACGTCCATCACGACCGCATCGAACGGATCGCCCGACTCGGCAGCCGCGTGCACCGCCGCCACCGCGGCGCGCCCGTCGAAAGCCTGCGAGACACGCACGCCCCAGTGCTCGAGCATCGCCACCGCGATCATCATGTTGACGGGGTTGTCCTCGACCATCAGCACGCGCGCGTGGAACAGGCGCTTCAGGTCGTTCGCCTCGGTGCTTTCGGCGGCCACCGCCGGCGTGCTGTCGGGCAGCGGCAGTTCGGCCCAGAAGGTGCTGCCTTCGCCGAATACGCTCTCCACGCCGACGCGACCGCCCATCAGCTGCGCCAGTTCGCGGCAGATCGACAGGCCCAGCCCGGTACCGCCGAAGCGCCGCGTCGTCGATGAGTCGCCCTGCGAGAACGGCGTGAAGAGGCGGGCGCGCATCTCGTCGGGCACGCCCGGGCCGGTGTCCGACACCTTGATCCGCACGAGGCCGCCGGCCGTCGGCGCGGCCGCGATGCGCACGTGCCCGCGCTCGGTGAACTTGAGTGCGTTGGTGATGAAGTTCGACAGGATCTGGCGCACCCGGACCGGGTCGCCGCGCACCGTCGTGGGCAGCGACTCGTCCAGCACCAGCTGCAGGCTCAGGCCCTTGACCTCCGCGAGCGAGTCGTAGGCGTGATGGACCGCGCGCAGCGCGTCGTGCAGGTCGAACGGCGTGTCTTCGAGCGCGAGGCGGCCGGCCTCGATCTTCGAGACATCGAGGATGTCGGACATGATGCCCGCCAGGCTTTGCGCGCTGTCCAGGATCTGGCCCAGGTACTCCCGGCGGCGGCTGTCGGTCAGGTCTTCGCGCATCGCAAGTCGTGCCAGCCCGAGCAGGCCGTTCAGCGGCGTGCGGATCTCGTGGCTGGTGTTGGCGAGGAACGCGCTCTTGGCCTGGCTCGCGGCCTCGGCGGCGTCGCGTGCGGCGGCGAGCGCGGCATCGAGGCGGCGCCGCTCGGTCACGTCTTCGGCGATCCAGATGGTGCCACCCCGGCTCGGGTCGGCGGCGTCGACCGCCTCGGCCAGCAGGCGGCACCAGAACTCGATGCCGTCGCGTCGGCGCATGCGGCGCTCGACCTCGAATGGCTGGCCCGCGCTCAGCAGCGGGCCGGCGAGCTCGCCGATCTCGCGGTAGTCGGCAGCGCTTGGCCAGACGACCTCGCCGGGCTGGCCGCGCAGGCCGCCGCTGTCCCACCCGAACATGCGTTCGAAGTGCGGGTTGGCTTCGACGAAGGTGCTGTCGCGGGTGAACGCGATTCCGATCGAGGCCCGCTGCAGGATGGCGGTGTGCTGCATCCGCGTGCGCTCGCTTTCGGTCACGTCGTGGGCGTTGACGACGAGGTAGTCGCGCTGGTCCATCACGAAGCGGCCGGCCGCAAGCTCCATCGATACCAGCTCGCCCGACTTGGCGACGAACACGGCGGGCAGATCGACAACCCTGCCGTCGCGCTCCAGCACCGTCAGCAGATGATCGACGGCGCGCTGGTCGTGCCACAACCCGAGTTCGGCGGCAGTGCGGCCGACGACCTCCTCGGCGCTGAAGCCGGTGAGGCGGCAGAACGCCGGATTCACCATCGCGTAGCGGCCGCTCGCCATCTCGGTGAGCGCGATGCAGTCCGGGCTGGTGGCGAACAGGTGCGAGAGCATCGCCTCGGAGCGGCGCAGCGCGCCTTCGACGGTCTGGCGCGCCGTGATGTCCAGGAAGATCGACAGGCTGGCGGGGCCGCTGCTGGTGTCGACGCGCACGACGGTGGCCTGCACGCTGAGCGGGCGGCCGTCGAGGGCGCGAAGCGTGAAATCGGTGACCGGCAGGCCGTCGCCGGCGTTCATGCGTTCGAGCCGGTTCATGCGCTCCAGCACGCGATCGCGGGTCGGGCCGGCGGGGAAGAGCTGGACGATGTTGAACCCGTTCATGGCCGCCGCGTTGGTGAAGCCGAACAGGCGTGCGGCCGCTTCGTTGGCGTCGAACACGAGGCCGCGCCGGTGCAGCAGCAGTGGCGACGGCGAGCGCGTGAAGAGCTCGCGGTAGCGCATCTCGCTGGCCGCGACGGCGCGCTGCGCGCGCACTTCGTCGGTGACGTCGCGCGCCACGCCCCAGTAGCCGACGAAGACGCCGTGCAAGTCGAACTTCGGCTCGCCGCTCAGGCTCATGCTGCGCCACTGGCCACCGGCGTTGCGCAGGTGGACGAGCAGCCCGCTGAACGGGCGCCGCGCTTCCAGTTCGGCCCGGTGGGCATCGAGCTCGGCATCGCTCAGGCCCAACCCGGCGAGCTGCCAGGGCTTGGACGGTGCCGGGCCGTTGCCGGCCGCGCTGGGCTCCGAGACGTGCGTGAAGCGGAACTGCGCGTCCTGCTCCCAGTACCAGTCGGCGGCGATGCGCAGCAGGCCGCGAAAGCGCTGCTCGCGCTCCTCACCGGCCTTCAGAGAGTGCTGCAGCACGCGCGAGATCACGCCGCCGCCAACCGTGCTGCAGGCAATCACGAGCCACTGGAACGCCAACCCCAGCGTCACCGGCGTGGTCGGCGCTGCCAGCCCGCCGGTTTCGAGCACCGCCAGCGCGCCTGTCACCAGCATGGCCGCGCCGCCGAGCAGCACCCCGACGCGCGGCCGGGTGATGGCGCCGACCACGCAGACGATCAGCGCGCAAAAGCCCAGCGCCGGGCTGCGCACGCCCTCGTGCATCGCGAGGCTGACGAACGCCGCAAGCAGCATCTCGACCACCGCCATCGTGCACAGCGCAAGCGTCATCGGGAAGCGCGGTGTGGTACTGACGCGTGCCGCGAAGCCGCACAGCAGCGCGAAAGCAGTCAGCCCCGTGACCAGCCCGATGCGCGTGCCCGAGCGCATGTCCGCCGGCAGCGTCGCGAGCGCGGCGGCGCACGCGAACGCGGCGGCCGAACTCGTGCCGAAGAAGAACCGCCCGATGATCCGCGCTGCGGATTCAGGCTGTCCAGCATCGGCCATGTGAGGGGCTACGGCCGGCGTGCGGCGTTGAGTTCGTCGCGAGTGGCCAGCGCCGCCTGGCGCGCGGCCTGCGCAAAGTGGTCGCCACGGCTGGCGTAGAGCACCGCACGCGACGAGCTCACGATGATCGGTGCGTCGGCGCGCCAGCCAGCGCGCACCGTGGCCGCCGCGTCACCGCCTTGCGCGCCGATGCCGGGGATCAGGAGCGGCAGCGTCGGCGCGAGTTCGCGCACCCGCCTGATCTCTTCGGGATAGGTGGCGCCGACCACCAGCGCCAGCTGGCCGCTGCGGTTCCATTCGCCGTGGGCGAGGCGCGCGATGTGCTCGAACAGCGTGTCGCCGTTCGGCAGCCGCTGCGCCTGCAGATCGGAGCCGCCCGGGTTGGAGGTCCGGCACAGCAGGATCGCACCCTTGCCTTCGTAGGCCAAGTAGGGCTCGATCGAGTCGAAGCCCATGAATGGCGACAGCGTCACCGCGTCGGCCCGGTAGCGCTCGAAGACCTCGCGCGCGTACTGCTCGGCGGTGCTGCCGATGTCGCCCCGCTTCGCGTCGAGGATCACCGGCACCTCGGGCGCGACCTTGTGGATGTGCGCGATCAGCCGTTCGAGCTGCTCTTCGGCGCGCTGTGCGGCGAAGTAGGCGATCTGTGGCTTGAACGCGATCACCAGATCCTTGGTGGCATCGACGATGCTGGCGCAGAAGTCGAAGATGCGCGCGCTGTCGCCCTGCCAGGAGCCCGGGAACTTGGCGGGGTCGGGGTCGAGGCCGACGCAGAGCAGCGAGTCGTTCAGGCCTTCTGCGCGGGCGAGTTGGGCGACGAAATTCATGGTCACTCGATGCGCTTCGCCAGCGTCGCGGCCAGCCCCGTGTAGCTGCCCGGAGTCATGGCCAGCAGCCGCTCGCGCTCGGCAACCGGGATCTCCAGTGTCTGGATGAAATCGTGGAACGCCTCGCGCGTGATCGTCTTGCCGCGCGTCAGTTCCTTCAGGCGCTCGTAGGGATTCGCCAGGTTGTAGCGGCGCATCACGGTCTGGATCGGCTCGGCCAGGACTTCCCACGCGCCATCGAGGTCGGTGGCGAGCGCGTCGGTATTGATCTCGAGCTTTTCGAGCCCGCGCAGCAGCGAGTCGTAGCCGAGCACGGCATAGCCGAGCGCCACGCCCATGTTGCGCAGCACGGTGCTGTCGGTCAGGTCGCGCTGCCAGCGCGAGATCGGCAGCTTCTGCGCCAGATGCGTGAGCAGCGCGTTGGCGAGGCCGAAGTTGCCCTCGGCGTTCTCGAAGTCGATCGGGTTGACCTTGTGCGGCA
>JBDUAG010000252.1:0-5953 GCA_040004785.1 Burkholderiales bacterium
GTCAACGATTCTCCTGCCCTGGCCGCGGCCACCGTGGGCATTGCGATGGGGACCGGCACCGATGTGGCCATGGAGAGTGCGGGCATCACGCTGCTCAAGGGCGACCTCATGGGCATCGTTCGAGCGCGGACGCTGTCGCACGCGACCATGAGGAACATCCGGCAAAACCTGTTCCTCTCGTTCGCGTACAACGTGGCGGGCATTCCGCTCGCGGCAGGCGTGCTCTATCCGTTCTTCGGCACGCTGTTGTCGCCGGTGGTCGCGGCGGCCGCGATGGCGCTGTCGTCGGTGAGCGTCATCGGGAACGCGCTGCGCCTGCGGACCGTGAAGGTTGACTGAGATGACGCAGTCGGCACGTCGTGGGGCTGCCCGAGTGGCTCATCGCGTGCTGCGGCGTCTGAAGTGAGCGACCTCGTTCAGGGAGCACGACACGCCAAGGTGCCAATTCACGGCCGCGAGACCTCTGCGACTTCAACCATTCGCGCTCCATATCCTTGCGCGCAGTCGAACTTTTCAGTCTCACCACGACACTCCACCGCACCGACAAAAGGGTTCACAGAGCCGCTTCCTCTGCCTACCCACCTTCGCGCCGCGTCTTGCAGATCGAATTCGGGAATTTCACCGCCCGATAGCTTGATCCCAGTTCCGCCCAGATCCCGAGGGCTGCGCGACACCATCACCACGATCTGATTGACACCCGGCGGGCCGCTCGCGGTGATATTCCATGATGGTCGCGGGAGCGAGAGTTCCACGCCGGCCTTGATGCGGTTGTTGGGGTCGATCCGATTGGGGAACAACAAATAGAGGTGCGACTTCTCGGTGCCGCCCGTGTACAGGTACACGTAGCCGTCGTGCGAGGACCGAACGCGCAGCCGAAGCGGTTCGCGGCCGATCCGGAGCGTGGACTTGTCGACGCGCACATCGACCTGCACCTCGGAATCGGCGCGTTGCACGATGTCGTTGAGTCCGGCGAGAACGCTGAACGGCACGGCCGGCTCGTTGGCGGCGTTGGGTCGGTTGGCTTCGGTGGGCACGTCGAGGGGACTCGATGGCGCGGGTGCACTTGCCGATCCTGAAAAGTACCAGGCGCCCACGAAGATCGCGGCCACGGTTGCGGCTGCGGTGGATGCCCAAGCGACACCAATGCCTCGCGCTTCGAAAGGGGGCGGAGCGAGTCTCTTTGCCTGGACCACCGTTCGGGCCTCCGACGGCGACACGTCCGGTTCGCGGGGCGCCTCAGGTGCTTCGACCCGCGGCCGTGTTGGGTCGAGCGTGTCAGTCAGCAACGGCAAGATCACGGTCCGTTCCAGCGCAACGCTGGCGAACAGCGCGCGCAGTTCGCGCACCGACTGGGGCCGGTCCTGCGGCTTGATCGCCATGCCCAGGTCGATCGCGCGCAGGAATGTCGGGCTGCAGCGCCCGGCTGCGGCAGTTGTTGCAGGGACAAGCTCGTCGTGCAACAGCCGGCCGACCGAGGGCATTGGGTTGCGCCCGGTCACCGCGTGGTACAGCAGCGCGCACAGCGCGTAGATGTCGGTCCACGGACCCTGCCGCGAGTGCGTGGTTTCCGAGTACTGCTCGATCGGCGCAAAGCCCGGCTTGAGGATCGCGGTCAGTGCCTGAGTGGCGTTGCCGATCACACGCCGCGCAGCGCCGAAGTCGAGCAGCACCGGGCGCGGGGCATCGTCATGAGCGAACACGCCGCCCGCGCCGGCCGCGGACGGGTTGAGCAGCAAGACGTTGTCGGGCGCGATGTCACGGTGGTAGCACTGGCTGGCATGCATCAGCTCCAGTGCGTCGAGCAACGGTGCGAGCAGGCCGCGCAGCCAAGCCTCGCCGGCCAACGCATTGCGCTCCCGTAGCCAGTCGATCAGCGTCTGCCCTTCGTAGAGCGGCATCACCATGTACGCGGTGCCGTTTTCCTCCCAGAAGCGGTAAACCTTCACCAGTGACGGGTGGTCGAACGACGCCAGCAACTGCGCCTCGTTGATGAAGCTGTTCAGGCCGAGCTGGAAGGTGACCGCGTGGCGCGCGGAGCGTGGCATGACCATCCTTCCGTCGCCGCGGCGAGCGAGCGATGCGGGCAGGTATTCCTTGAGCGCGACGGCGCGCCCGAGTTGGGTGTCGCGTGCGCGGTAAACGATGCTGAAGCCGCCCTCGCCGACCAGATCCTCGATCTCGAACTCCTGCAGCCGGCTGCCTTTCGGCAGCGCCGCCCCATGGTGGAGAAGTTCGGTCGACGCGATGGAAGGCGGCGTGCCCTCGTCGCCCGCGCCACTTGGATACTGTTCGTTACGAATTTGATCCACCGGATTGGGGGCTTCCATGCCCCGGCCACTGGCCATCATAGTGGGCGGAGTCTAGATTCGGTGTTCTGCCCAAGGCTTCACTGCCGGGCCCGAAGCGAGGAGAAGTGGCGATGAGACGTGAATTCGGTCGATGGCGTGTCAATGGCGTGTTGTGGCTGGGACTGGGCATCGTTCCGGTCTTTCATGCGCAGGGACAGCCCGCGGTGCAAGACGTAATCGCAGATCGATCGTTGACGTCTGAAGCGGTCCTCGAAGCCTTGGATCCGACGGCGGTCCGCGCACGCAGCCTGCGCATCGGTGCCACCGGTCGGTCGGCGATCGCGCCACGTGCCAGCGCGTCGCTGCTCGTCACGTTCGACACGGACTCTACCGAGCTGACAAGCGCGGCCCGGCACCAACTCGACATCGTCGCTTCGGCGTTGCGCAACGATCGGCTGGTCGAGTACCGCTTCACGGTGGAAGGCCACGCCGATCCGCGCGGCAACTCAAACAGCAATCTGACACTCTCGCAGGAACGTGCCGAGAGCGTCAAGCGCTATCTCACGGGTCAGGGAGTTGCCGGCGACCGCCTGGTGGCCGAGGGCCGCGGCGACCGCGAGCCGATGCTTCCGGCGGAGCCGGCCGCACCGGAGAACCGGCGCGTCACCTTCGTCACGCAAAAGCGGTAGGCGCGAGGCGATGCGCGAAGGGACGACGAGGTGCGAGCCTCGCCGCCGCAGCCATTGCGGGGTTGTGGGTACCTTTGCGCGAGTGCTGTTGGCCGTCGTCGGTGCGCTGGGCCCGGCGCTCGGGTTGACGCAGTCAAACGCGGTGCCGGCGACGTCGTTGCCCGCGGCCTCGCTCGTGCTGAACACCGGCAGCCATCACGGCCCGCTGCGGCGTGTCGCGCTGGACGCCGCTGGCCGCAACGCGGTGACCGCGTCGGACGACAAGACCGCGATCGTCTGGCAGGTCGATGGACTGCGCCCGCGTCACGTGTTGCGCGTCCCGGTGGCGGGTGGCGAGATCGGCCGCTTGTACGGCGCCGCGTGGGATCCAACCAGCAATCTGGTCGCACTGGCCGGCACTTCGGCCGGACCGGCCGGCGGCTCTCACCGGATCTTCGTGTTCGACGCGGGCGCCGGCGGATTCGTGCGCGCGTTCGATGCACGAGGCGGCGATGTCAAGCGCCTGGCCTGGTCGGCCGACGGCCGCTTCATCGCGGCGGTCTACGCACGCGAGCCAGCGCTGCGCGTGTTCGGCAGCGACGGGGCGCTCTGGTTTGAACAGCGCCTGCCAGCCGACAGCTACGGACTGACCCTCTCCGCCGACGGTCGCATCGCGGTGACAGCGTTCGATCAACGCGTGCGCCTGTACCGAGTCACGGCAGAGCGACGCGTCCAGCCCGACGGCGAGTTCGCCACCACGCTCGACGACCCGGTGTCGGTACAGTTCTCGCCCGATGCGCGCTGGCTCGCGGTGGGCTACTTCTCGCGCGGTGCACAGAACACGTTGCGCAAGCGGGCATTCGTTGACATCTACGACGCGGTGTCGCGTCGGCTCGAGCGCAGCTTCGAGTGGCGCGATGTCGAGCGCGGCAACCTGATGACGGTGGGTTGGCAGGCCGACGGGCGTGCGCTGTACGCCGGTGGGACGGGCTATTCGAAGCTCGGCGAGTTTCCGATCAAGCGCATCGCGTGGCCGGAAGGCGAGACCCGAAGCTTCGTGGCGGCCACCGATTCGATCCAGGATTTGAGCGCCCTGCCCGACGGCCGCATGGTGTTCGCGAGCTTCGACGGCACACTCGGCATCATCGACGGCGCACGCGTCGTCGCACGCAGCGACGGACGCACTGCGCGTGTGCTCGACGCCGCGGACCTGCGCATCAGTGCCGACGCCCGCATCGTGCAGTGGCAAGGCGCCGGCGATGCGGCGCCGCGTTCGTTCGGACTCGAGCGTCGAGCGGTTGCCGGCGAAGTGGCGAATCTGCCTGGGCCGGCGGATCGCCGCGGCCTGGCCATCACCGGCGTGCCTCATGGCATTGTCGCGACCGTCGAGGGCCATCCGGTGCCACTCTTGCCGAACGAGTCGACGCGCGCCGCCGCGGTGTTGCCTGATCACTCGGCGGTCATCCTGGGTTCGAGCCGCACGCTGCGCCGCATCGGTGCCGACGGCCGCGCGCAATGGACGCTTCAGCAACCCACTGAAACCCGAGCGGTCGCCGTCTCGGCCGATGGCCGGCTTGTCGTGGCGGCATTGTCCGATGGCTCGATTCGCTGGTATCGAGCTGCCGACGGCGCAGTGTTGCTGTCGCTGCTCGTGCTTGGCGATGGACGCTGGGTGGTGTGGACCGAAAGTGGCCACTTCGACGCGGGGCCTGGCGCGGAGGATCTGGTCGGCTGGCTGATCACGCGGCCGAGCGGCGAGCAAGCCGATTATTTCGGCGCGTCGCGATTGCGCGATCGGTTCCTGCGCCCCGACGTGATCGATCGGGTGCTCGTGCAGCAGGATCTGCCGCGCGCGATCGCGTCGGCCAACGAAGCGCGTATCGGCCTGGCCCAATCGCAGACGCAGGAAGACGACCTGGTGGGCCGCTTGCGCGCCGCGCAGCAGCCAGTGGTGGTGCGCGAGGCGGTGCCGGCAGCGTTGACATTGGTGCAGGCGCCGCCCGCGCAGGTGGCGTCGACGACGGTGGATGTCGAGGTCAAGGTCCATGCGTTGACCGATCCGCGGCAACAGGTGCTGACGGCACGCCTGGACGGGCGACCGGTCAACGTGGTGCTCAAACAATTGCAAAGGCTGCCCAGCGGCGAGACGCTCGCGCAACTGTCGATCGAACTGGTCAACGCTGGCGGACGCCTGCAAATCGCGGCGCAGGGGCCCAACGGGGTCTCGATGCCGGTGGAGTTGGACGTGCGAAGCAGCGCCGCGGCACTGCGCGAAAGGCCACGGCCGTCGCTCTACGTGGCTGCGGTGGGCGTCAGCCGCTACGCCAACCCGGTGATCAACCTGCAGCAGGCGGCGAAGGATGCACGCGACTTCGCGCGATCGCTCGAGCGCCAGCAGAGTGCGTTCTACGAGGCGGTGCATACGCGTGTGCTCACCGACGAAGGCGCTACGCGCGCAGCCGTGCTCGATGCGCTCAACTGGCTGCGCACGAAGCCCGGTCCAAACGACATCGCAGTGCTGTTCTTCGCCGGCCACGGCGTTGTCGATGCCGCCGACACGTACTACTTCCTGCCGTATGACATGCGCGAAAGCCAGTTGCAGCGGAGCGCGGTGTCGGAGACGCAGTTGCGGGAGGCACTGGCCGCCGTCAAGGGCCGCACGCTGTTCTTCGTCGACACCTGCTATGCCAGCCGCGCGATAGGAAAGCTGGATCAGCGCGAGACGGTGCGCCTCGCCAACGGCCTGGCGCAGTCGGAGATGGGCGTGATCGTGTTTTCGGGCAGCGCGCCGCGGCAGGAGTCGTTGGAGTCGGCCGCATGGGGCAACGGCGCCTTCACGAAGGCCCTGCTCGACGGACTGGGCGGGCTGGCCGACAGCCGGCACGTCGGCTTCGTCACGCACGTCGGGCTCGACGGTTACGTTGGTGGGGCCGTGCGTGCCTTGACCGTGGGTCGCCAGACGCCGGTGACGGTGCTGCCGCAGGGCATCGCCGACTA
>JBDUAG010000253.1:0-5935 GCA_040004785.1 Burkholderiales bacterium
GATCGTCGGAGTCGTCCGGGCCGCGCTCGACCTGCTTGCGAGCGTTGGACTCCTTGCGATGGCTCTTTGCTTGCGTGAGCCCGGCCGGTTCGTCAGATCGACGATTGGCGCGCGCATTTCTGGGCTTCGGCCCGACTCGGGGTTTCATCGCGTGTCTCCCTTTGGGACTCGGGGAACGAGCTTAGGCCCGCAACGCGGTGGGTGCCATCGGCGGTGAGGACCGACGTGGATCGGACGCTTCCTACATGCTCGAAGCTGAGTGAAGACCCTTTCCTTCCTGAGGGTGCCAATCGGACGAGGAGCGCCTCGGCTCGCGGGAGTTGCAAGTTGCGCTGGTAACGGCGCGCTGAACGCGGCCGGCAACTTGGCCAGCGGCTTCTCGCTCACGTGCCTTGCATCGAAGCCGAGCTCCCGCGTCATCACCGCCCGGAGAATGCGGGCGTTCTTGTTGACCATGGCCACTGGAATGTCTTTGCGATGGCACGGGATGGCCTGAGCCGCCCTCTCGGCGCAGCGTTCAAAGAGGCCGTGCGAAACCAGCGCGGGGCACGGTCGACAGCTCCGTCTTCGACCCCGGCCTCGGTTCCCGAGGAATTCACCTGACGGTCGACCCGATTACGTCGCCGCCCGCTCTGGCGGGAATGGTGATGATCGTGTTCGGCGAACTCGACACGCAGCGGCCCTTGGTAGCACCTGTCAGGCCCCTTCGAGCGGAGGCCGGCGACCAGGACTTGCTCCAGCTGCGCGAAGAATTGCGGGTGGCGCGCGAAGAGGCGCAGAGCGCTGACGAGCAGTCGCGAGCGTCGAACGAGGAACTGCAGTCCAAGGTCGACGAACTCTCGCAGGCGAGCGACGATATGGGCAACCTGCTGAACCGCACGGAGATCGCCACGGTGTTCCTCGATGAAGCGCTCGGCATCAGGCGCTTCACCTCGCAGCCGGTGAGAGTCTTCAAGTTGATCCCCACGGATGTCGGTCGCCCCATCACCGACATCACGAATGCGCTCGAGAAATGGCAGGTCGCCGAGGACGCCGAAGAAGTGCTGCGCACGCTGGCCTCCAAGGAATTGGAGGTTCCCGCATCGGGCGACCGCTGGTTCAAGGTGCGCATGATGCCGTACCGCACCTCCGACAACCGCATCGACGGCGTCGTCATCACGTTGACGGACATCAGCGCGTCGAAGGATCTCGACGCGAGGTTGACGAAGGCCCTGGCGGACTCGGAGCGTCGGCTGAAGCGCAAGACCTCGACCACGAACAAGTGAGCATCGTGCTTGGCGGTGTCAGCGAGCTCAGGGCCGACGGGCTGGAGCGTTCAGTTTCTTTCGCAGCAACTTCCGCACGAACGAAACGGTGCACATCAAAGTGACCGATGCCCCGAGCGCAAGCGGCAACATCGACTCGGTGACCTCCGTCCCCCAGGCGCCGGCGAATGTCGCCCCGAGACCGAGGGAGTAGTCCTTCAGATTCGATAGATTCATTGGGTCATTTCTCTGCTGGCGATCATCGGTTGTCTGGCAGGGGGCGATCGCAAGAAGTACGCGGTTGTAGGACCAAGGCGTAGCCAGATTTGCGGCCACGTCTTACTCGACGCGACAGGGGGTCGGTTGCACCATATCCATGCCGCAGCCAGCGGTGCGCTACTAGCGATTTCCGTACCAATCAAATCCCTGAAGGAGACTCAAATGGCAGACCGCCCCCTGATGACCGGCCTCTTCCCCGACCGGAACAGCGCCGAGCTCGCCTACAACGCGTTGGCTGACCGTGGTTACTCCAAGGACGACGTCAACCTAGCCATGTCCGAAGACACCCGGAAGCGTCACTTTGTGGCGGCTGGCACCGAGACCGAGCTTGGCAACAAGGCCGCAGAAGGCGCCGGTGTGGGTGGTGCGATCGGTGGCGCCGTGGGCGCCGTGCTGGCCGCCGTCGCGGCTGTCGGTACGAGCATCGCGATCCCTGGCCTGGGGCTCGTCATTGCCGGGCCCTTGGCTGCGGCGATTGCGGGTGCGGGTGCGGGCGCCGCCACGGGAGGATTGGTCGGCGCACTGGTCGGCTGGAATATTCCCGAAGAGCGGGTGAAGCGCTACGAAGAAGGCATCAAGAAGGGCGGAATCTTGATGGGTGTTCGCCCCCGCAATGACGAGGATGCCGATTACCTGCAACAGAACTGGACAACGAACCGGGCGTCGGACGTTTACCGTCCTTGATCAGCGGCGCGCCTGAAGCCTTGAATCAGGCGCGCCACGCAGGCTCCTGCGCGCAGATGCGACCCGTGCGACTGGGCACGGCGGCGTGATCATCGGATCGTCTGCAACGCGACTCGTTCCATTCGAACAGGAGAGACCGCTATGAACGACACCAACCTTCGACGCACCGGAATGCCGTTGCGACAGGTGCTGCTGCGAGAGCCACTCGCCAAATCGACTCTTGCGTTCGCTTCTGGTGATCTTCCTCGGCATTCCCATTCCGATCATCATCCTGATCGCGCTGTTCTCGCATTGAAGCGCGCCCAAATGTCGAGGTGAATGCTTGGGGAATATGCCGTGGCTGCGACGCCTGCACGGGACGACGATGCCTTGGGATCGATGCCGGCGATCCATACGCCAGGGTATGCGAGCCACTCCGTCATCGTGACGGCGTTCGACAAGTTCGCCTCGCGCGTCACTCGCTGGGTAGGATCGCCGCTGGCGTTCGCGGCGGCACTGATATGGGTCGTTGTCTGGGCACTCACCGGGCCACTTCTTCAACTACTCGGAGAACTGGCAGCTGGTGATCAACACGGGCACCACCATCGTCACCTTCCTGATGGTCTTCATGATCCAGCAGGGCCAGAGCAGGACAGCATCGCGCTGCACCTCAAGCTCAACGAACTGCTGGCCGCCTCCAAGCAGGCGAGCAACCGGATGATCGGGATCGAGGACCTCGACGAGCAGGACTTGCGGGACGTGGCCGAGTTCTATGTTCGGCTTGCGGCACGCGCCAAGCACCGGGGCGGCAGCAAGGAAGCGTACTCCATCGATGAAGAGGACATCCCCACCGACCGCTCGCCGGGGGACCGCAGTGACCTTGTCACGTCGGACACGTTGCCATGAGCGAAGCCCCCATCGCCGAGGGCAGGCTCTCGCCGGCGAGAGGGCGGCATCGAGGCTGGCGGGTGGCAGCGGCGGTGGTAGGCGCCTTGATCGCGCTGTGCTTGAGCTTCGATTGGAATTGGCTGCGCGGGCCGCTCAACACTTACATCACGAAGAAAACGCATCGCGAGTTCACGTCGTCTGATCTGAAGGTGCGTCTCGGCTTCGTGCCGACGATTCGCCTGCAAGACGTGACTTTCGCGAATGCCTCGTGGGGCCAGGGCGGGCCGATGGCTCGCATCGGCATGCTCGAGTTCTCGGTGTCGTTGCGCGATCTCTTCGACGGCAAGGTGCTTGTGCCACGGGTGGCGCTGACGGACGCTCAATTGCGCTTCGAGCAACTGGCCGACCATCGCCGGAACTGGATCCTGTCGGACCCCAACGACACGTCGCCCAGCGGCCTGCGAATCAGCAGCTTGTCAGTAACGAGGGGCGGGCTCTCGTATGTCGACCATGGCGTTCCGCTGGCCTTGCAGATGACGGTTGCAACCTTCGACCCTGCCATGCAAGGCACCGTGAGCGATGCCAAGGCGGCGCCCGACAACCGGCGCTACACCACGCGCTATGCCTTCAAGGGCACGTACCACGATGCGGCGTTCTCGGGCGATGCGTTGACCGGTGACGTGCTGAGCTTCCAGGAGTCGGGCATCGTCTTCCCGTTGCGCGGGTCGCTCTTCGCAGGCACCACTCGCCTGAACGTCGAGGGCACGGTGGCCGATGTCGCGAAGATCAGCGCCATCGATGTGCGTCTGCGCATGGCGGGCGAGACCCTCGCCAACCTGTACCCGTTTCTTCTGCTGCCCTTGCCGGCATCGCCACCGTATCGGCTCACCGGTCACCTCACGCTGCGCGGCAGCCGCTACGCTCTGGACGAGATTTCCGGTCAGATCGGAACGACCGACGTGACGGGGCAGGGCGCGTATTTCGAGAGGCAACCCCGGCCGTTGCTGCAGGCGCGTCTGCACAGCGAACTGTTGAACGTCGCCGACCTCGGGCCGCTGGTGGGCATCACCACCAAGGCCTCTCGGGATGCGTCGCCACCCACGCAGGCGCAGACCAATACCCGCGCCGCTGCCCGGGCCAGCGAACAGGCCAAGGCGGGCGAGCGCGTGTTGCCGGCGGGCACGCCGGCGGGCGAGCGCCTGCTGCCGACGGGAAAGTTCGAGGGCGGTCGCCTCAAGGCGATCGATGCAGACGCGGAGCTGACCGCCAAACGCGTGAAGGCACCCGACAAACTGGAGGTGACGAACGTGAACGCCGTCCTGCACTTGAAGGGCGGTGTGCTGAAGCTGCAGCCCCTCGACGTCGACTTCGCGGGCGGACGGATTCTCTCGACCATCGACCTCGACGCACGGCAGCCTGTGCTGTCGGCCCGCACCGACATCAGGTTGGCGCGAGTGAAGATGTCGAAGCTGCTGCCGCAGTCGCAGAAGTTGGCACCGTCGCAGGCGCTGCTCGACGGCCGGCTGGTCCTGGCGGGTCACGGCAACTCGATCGCCGACGCGGCCGCCAAGGCGGACGGCCACATCGGGGCGGCGTTGTCGCAGGGCGAGGTGTCGAACCTGCTCGATGCGGCGGCCGGACTCAACGGCGGCAAGGTGCTCGCACTGCTGCTGGGGGGAGACAAGCAGATCCCGATGCGCTGTGGCGCGATGGCCTTCGATGTCAAAGCGGGGCAGGGCGCGTCGCGCTTGTTCGTCGTCGATACCGAGCAGACCCGGATCGATGGAGCGGGACGGTTCGATCTCGATCGCGAGCGCTTCGAGGCCAAGATTTCGCCGAAGCCCAAGCATCCGGGCATCCTGTCGCTGCGCAGCCCGGTTCGCCTCTTCGGGAGCTTCCGGCACCCGGACTATGAATTGGACAAAGCCTCATTGGCCATGAGGGCGGGGGGCGCCATCGCCCTGGGACTCGTGGCGCCTGTGGCTGCGCTGATTCCGTTGATCGAGACGGGGCCGGGCGCGGATGTCGATTGCGCACGCGTGTCGGCCTCCGCGCTTGCGGTGGCCTCGGCAGCAAGCGCCTCCGCGCCGCGGAACTGAGAGGCTGGGCGCGCGCGGCAAGCGAGAGCGGCATCGCCACAAAAGCATGTGTCCTACGCGCTGTCTTCGTCTTGACCGATGCGAACCGCTTCGCTCGGGCGGCAGACTGCACGAGCCCGCCACAGACGCGTGGGCGCAACCTCTCAAAGGAGCATGACTGATGGCAACTGCAACGAAGGCAAGAAGCACTCCTGGCGCGTCCAAGCCGAAAGATGCGATCGCGCTGCTCAAAGCCGATCACAAGAAGGTCAGTGGGCTGTTCGATGAGTTCGAGAAGACCCGCGCCGCCTCCAGGAAGAAGGCGATCGTGGCCGAGATCTGTACCGAGTTGACCGTGCACACCACGATCGAAGAAGAGATCTTCTATCCCGCGGTCAAGGCCGCGCTGAAGGACCACGAACTCGTGCCCGAGGCGAACGTGGAGCACGGCTCGGTGAAGGATCTCATCGCGCAGGTCCAAGGCGTCGAGCCGGATGGTGAGATGTACGACGCTCGCGTCAAGGTCATGGGCGAGTTCGTGAAGCATCACGTCAAGGAGGAACAGAACGAGATGTTCCCGAAGGCCCAGAAGGCCGAGGTCGACATGGTCGAACTGGGCGAGCAGATGCTGGCGCGCAAGGAGCAGCTCATGGCGGGGATCGCGTAGCGACCTGCAAGTGGCGAGCGCGAGCGCGGCCCGGGCGCGGGTACAGGCGGTGCAGGTGTTTGGCTCATCACGCCTTGCTGCTCGCAGCTCTTGATCGGCACAAATCGCATCGTCGG
>JBDUAG010000254.1:0-5921 GCA_040004785.1 Burkholderiales bacterium
TAGCCCTTGCGGTAGGCCGTGCCCGTGGTCAGCGCGTTCGAAGCATTCCACACACCGTGGTATCCGCCATGGAACGCGATGATCTGCTGACGGCCGGTGATTCGCTTCGCAAACTTCACGGCAGCTTCGAGGGCGTCGCTGCCGCTCTGCGCGAAGAAGGTGATGCAGTCGCCACGCAGGCCGTCCGGCATGATTTCGGAGATCTTCGCGGACAGCTCGGTGCGCCTGGTGCTGTTCAAATCCATCGAGTGCATCAGCACTTCGGACTGCTTGCGAATAGCCTCGACCACCTTCGGGTTGCAGCGGCCCACGCTGCTCACGCCCACGCCGGCGGACAGGTCGATGAAGGTGTTGCCGTCAGGATCCTTGACCGTCACGCCGAAGGCACGGTCCATGACCACTGGCATGCGGCCACCGCCGCGCGCCATCGATTCGGTTTTCGCCGACAAGGCCAAGGCCTCAACCGCCTTTGGGCCGGGGAAGGTGGCGGAGACCATCTTCGGGGCATCGGGGAAATTCAGGGCTTCCAGTTCAGTCTCGGTCATCAGTGCACCTTGCAAATGATTCATTCAGTGGGTAGTTGGTTTCGCGCGCTCGAGCGTCGCTTGGCACAAGCCGATGGTGAGTCGGATTCGGCCCAGTCTTTAGCCCGAATCGGCAACGGATCTACTGGGCGCTGCGGCCCTCTGCGCGCGGCGAGTCAGGCGAGTCGAATTGGCAGCACGAAGCTATTCGAAAGCTCTGCCCAAGCGTTCGTAGACGCGCGGATTCGAGCTGCGCAGGCGCAGGGCGAACAGCACCCCGGCACCCCCCAGTGCCAGCATCAGCAGCGGGAAGGCGGCCACGATCAGGCTCTTGCTGCCAGTCAACATCTCCAGATTGAGCGAGACCTGCAAGAAGAACCCGACCAGGCAAAGACAAGCGACGGCCGGTGCGATCGTTGTCGTGAAAATCGAATAGCTGTTCGCGGTCTTGCGGAAGAAGACGATGATCGCGATCGAAACCAGTATTTGTACTGCCAGAACGCCGATCACCGCCAGCGCCGACATCCACGGGAAGACGAACTGATAGGGGTCGGCCTTGAACACTGCAAAGGCGGTCAACACCACTGCCACGAGCGCCGACTGCACTCGTCCTGCGAAGTACGGCGAACCATGGCGTGAATGGACCTTGGCGCAGGGCGCCCAGGCCACGCCTTCGCGTCCCAGCGCGAATATGTAGCGATTCAGCGTGTTGTGGAACGAAAGCAAGCACGCAAACAGGCTGGTGATCAGCAGGAGGTTGAGCAACTTCACCGACCACCCGCCAAGCACGCTGCTGGCCGCGTTGAAGTAGAAGTTGTCGAGCGACGCGTTGGCCGCTCCAACCACCTTCGCCGGACCGTAGAACTGGACGATGGCCCACGTCGAGAAGGCGTAGAACGATGTGATCAGCAGCACCGCCACATAGGTGGCCCGCGGGATTGTCTTGCCCGGGTTGACGGCCTCTTCGCCAAAGATGGCCGTCGCCTCGAAACCGATGAACGATCCGATGACAAACACCAGCGTCACGCCGAAACCGGCACCGAACACCTCGCTGGGGCGAAAGCCCGACCAGCTCAAGCCTTGGGCACCGCCGCCCACGAGGATGCCAATGTTCAAGAGCAACAACATGGCGACCTCGGCAATCATGCAAACACCCAGAATCTTGCCCGAGATGCTGATGTTGTACTGACCGAAGAAGGTCACGACCGCCAAGACAGCAAACGCCCAGACATACCAGGGCAGATCGATGCCCCAAGAGGCCATGGCGCCGCCCATGAACACGCTAAAAAGTCCGTAGATCGCCAATTGCACAGTGGCGTAGGTCGCCAGCGCCATCATCGCGCCGCCGATGCCCAAGGGCTTGCCCAGGCCTTGCGCGATGTAGGTGTAGAACGCGCCGGCGCTGCCCACATGGCGGCTCATCGCGGTAAAGCCGATCGCGAAGATCAAATAGGCCAGACCGGCCGCCACAAAGGCACCTGGAACCCCGACGCCTGAGCCGAACGCGAACGCCGGGGGGGTTGCACCGATGACCGCCGTGAGCGGCGCCGCGGCGGCGACCACAAAGAAGACGATGTGCGCCAAGCCGATCGAGTTGCCCGCCAATTTCTCTCTTGCTGGACTGGTGGGCATTTCGGCATTGGTTGCGTTCATGGCGTATGTGTTCATGGATATGCCCTCGTTGCGCGATTGGACTGCCCTGCAGTTTCGAGCCAGTCACTCCATAAGTCGATGGCGTGACTGACGAATTCGTGCCGGCTTTGGTTTGCGGGGACAACGCCGAGCCGCAGACACTGACGGGATGCCCAGGCCGGCCATCGCAAACAAGCAGGCCCGTGGTCGGCAATGTACGGATTGAGGTGAAGCGCCGGGTAGCCCGTTTCGGCAAGCGAGCTCACTGCAAGTCGAGCTCGTCCAGCCTTCGAGCACCGCGAATTTGCTCGTGAGACGCTTGTTGGATCAGCGCGCGGTGGCGTGAAGGCCGACCCACTTCGAGAACGCCTCGAGGTAGCCGCGCACGAAGTCTGCCGTCTCCTTGCTATCGAGCGCGCTGGCGTCGTTGAACAACTTGGCGGCGTTGCCGATGTAGGCCTCCGGCTGCTGCATCGCCGGCATGTCCAGGAACACGAACGACTGGCGCAGCTGGTGGTTGGCGCCGAACGCACCCAACGCACCCGGGCTGACGCTGATCACGCCCGCCGGCTTGCCGCGCCACGAGCTGCGGCCATAGGGCCGCGAGGCGATGTCCACCGCGTTCTTCAGGAAGCCGGGAACGCCGCGGTTGTACTCCGGCGTGACGAACAAGACGGCGTCGAGCGTCTCGATGGTCTTCTTGAAATCCACGATGGACGCCGGCGGGCTGGCCTCGTCGTCGGCATTGCAGTGTGGCAACTGGCCGATCTCGACGATCTCCAGCTTCAGCGCGGCAGGAGCGAGTGCGATCAAGGCATTCGCCATCTTGCGGTTCAGTGACTGCTTGCGCAGGCTTCCAATGATGATTCCGACACGGCAGGTCATGGTGTTTCCGGTTGAGGTGGGTCAGTTGAGTTGAGTGACCAGCTTCGTCACGAGATAGCTGTCGAAGGTCTCGGTGCCACCCTCGCTTCCGAAGCCGCTGTCCTTGATGCCTCCGAACGGAATTTCTGCCGGCGCCATGCCAAAGTGATTGATGTTGACCATGCCGGCTTCGATCCCGATCGCGAGTGCGTGCGCCTTCTGCGTCGAGTTCGTGAAGGCGTAGGCCGCCAGGCCGTACGGGAGGCGGTTCGCGGTGGCGATCGCTTCGTCGAGCTCGTCGAAGGGCAAGATGCCGGCGATCGGGCCGAAGGGCTCGTCCTGCATCAGCTTGCTGGACGCCGTCGGGTTGAGCACGACGGTCGGGGCGAAAAAGTTGCCGAGTTCGCCAAGCTGTTGCCCGCCGATCGCGATCTCGCCGCCGCCTGCCCGCGCGTCGGCCGCAAACGCCGTCATCTCCTTGAGTCGGCGCTGGCTGGCGACAGGTCCCATCGTCACGCCCGCGTCGATGCCGCGGCCGACCCGGACTTCTCGCGTGCGCTCCAGGAAGCGGGACACGAACCGGTCGAACACCGACCGATGCACCAGGAATCGTGTCGGTGAAACGCAGACCTGACCGGCGTTGCGGAACTTGTACGGCGCGAGCATGTCGGCGGCGCGCTCCACATCGGCGTCCTCGCACACGATCACCGGGGCGTGCCCGCCAAGCTCCATCGTCGCGCGCTTCATGTGCTGTCCCGCGAGCGCGCCCAGGTGCTTGCCCACCGGCACCGACCCGGTGAACGAGATCATGCGCACGATGGGCGACTCGATCAGGTGGCGCGAGATCTCGTCAGCCGAGCCCCAGACCACGTTCAGGCAACCGGGTGGCAGCCCGGCATCGTGAAACAGGCGGGCCAGCGCGACGATGGCGCTGGGCGCTTCCGCCGGGCCCTTCAGGATCAGCGTGCAGCCGCTCGCCAGCGCCGCGACGATCTTGCGCAGCGCCTGGTTGAACGGGAAGTTCCACGGCGAGAAGGCGGCGCACACGCCGATCGGCTCACGCAGCACCATCTGGCGGACCGCGGGCGAGCGTGCGGGCACGACGCGTCCGTAGATGCGTCGTCCTTCTTCCGCATGCCACTCGGCGTGTTCGGCGGTCGACGTGACCTCACCCAGCGCTTCGGCCAGCGGCTTGCCCTGGTCGAGCGAAATGTTGCGCGCGATCTGCGGCGCTCGCTCGCGCGTGAGCTGAGCGACGCGACGCAGGATGTCGGAGCGTTTGAGCGGCGACTCGTGGCGCCACAGGCGAAAGGCACGCTGCGCCGCATCGAGCGCGCGATCGAAGTCGTCACGACGGCCGTTGGGCAGTTCACCCAGCACGCTGCCGTCGGCGGGGTTGAGAACGAGCTGGGTCGAGCGGTTGCCGGCGTCGACGAACTCGCCGTCGATGTACATGCACAGGGCTTCGTAGCGCTCGTTCGTCATGGGTGTGCTGCCTCTCGTTGTGGGCCTGCGGGAACCAGCAGCGAGTTCTCCTGCTTGGCCAGCAGGTGGCGAATCTTGCCGCGGAAGACCTTGAAGTTGGCGTCGGCGAGGAGGGCCTCGCGGCGCCGCGTGCGCTCGTCCATCGACGTGAAAGGCCAGAGGTAGACGAGCTGGTTGAGCTCTCCGATGTCACGGGTGTAGTAGCCCAGCATCTTGCCGAGGATGCGCTCCTGAACCTCGCGGCCGCATTCTTCGTAGACCCTCACGTACTCGGCGGTTCCGCCGGGCACCATCGTGTAGATGCGCTGTTCGACGAACATGCTAGGCGGCCTCTCTGTGCTCGATGATTTCGGGGTGGACGAAGGTCCGGAAGCGCTGCGTCACCTCGGCCATCTGGGCGCCGGTTGCATGGGCCGCGATGTAGCGGTCGGGCCGCATCACCAGAATCTGCCCGGGGTGCGCCGCGAACCAGTCGGCGAGGTGGTTGTCGATGTCCTCGACGCACTCGGTCCCGTTCGTGGCCCGCAGACGCGCGCCCGGCTGGTCGCCGCTTCGCGCGCGGTGGACCTGCACGAAGCGCGCGCCCAGCGCGTGCCAGAAGGCGCGATCCTCGGCGCTCAGCCCCACCTGAGGATCGGTCTGCCACCCGAGGATGGCGAACCACGGCCCCAGCACGTCATCGAGCTTGCGCCGTTGTCCGGAGGCATCTTCGACGTCGGGCTGTATCAGCATCTTGCCGACGGCATCGGTGCCCGGCTCTCGCACGAGCACGCCGTCGAGGTAGGTCGGCATCGGCTTGAAGCGCATCTGCAGCACGTAGTCCCTGATGCCGGGGAGCAAGCGAACGCCGGTGAAGAAGCTGTCGCGCAACCACGCCTTGACGCGGCTCGTGGGCATCAGCATCGCGCCGAAGGTGTCGGCCAGGTCGATCATGGCCTTCGAGTGCTGGTGTCGCTCCTGCTCGTACGTGTCCAGAACCGAGGGCTGCAATTGGCCGCGCACGATGCCGGCCAGCTTCCATGCGATGTTGCCGACGTCGCGCAAGCCGGCGTTCAGGCCCTGGCCGATCCACGGGGGCGTGAGGTGGGCGGCGTCGCCGACCAGCGCGACGCGGCCGACCACGAACTTCTCGGCAACGCGCGAGTGGTGGGTGTAGGTGCGGGCGCGGACGATCTCCACCTTGTCCGGATCCGGAACGTAGGGCTTGAGCAGCCTGCGCACCGAGTCGGGTTCGGCAATGGCCTGCGCGTCCTCGTGCGGAAACACGAGGAACTCCCAGCGCCGGTAGCCGTAGGGCAGGTAGATGCAGACATTCGGCCGCCGCGGATCGCAATTGAGAGCCGTGTGCGGTGCGTCGACAGCCGCGTTCTTCACGTCCACGACGACCCACTTGATGGGATGGGTCTTGCCGAGCAG